>CANQUG010000065.1 GCA_947626985.1 uncultured Lachnospiraceae bacterium
GGATCAAGACGGAAGCTCAGGTCATTACAGGCAATTACTTTGCCGTATTTTTTTGTAACGTGAGTTACATTTAACATCCTATCTCAATCCCCTCCTTCATTATATTCTTATAAAACGGAAGAACACTTTCTCCCTGCTCAAAGGTTTCCCTGTCCCGGAGCAAAAGGGATATTTCGATATCATTTTTTAACCCTATTCTGCTGGATAACCGGCTGATCTGCTTCCGGTACTGCATAACCTGTTCCTTACTGCAGTTTAACAGCACCAGAATATCAATATCAGATTCTCCGGTAAAATCTCCTCTCGCATAAGATCCGTACAGAACAATCTTATATACATTATCCTGCAGCAGCCGGATAACTTCATCCACAATTTCCTTCGTAATCGTATTAATACACTCTTGCTCCCTGATTCTTTCCATCTTATACCACCCTGCCCTTTGTCCCTGCTGCGACAATCTTCTTAATTTTGATCATATCATACCTGCGATAAATGGTATAGATACTATTTCGGATTATACTGCAGCAGAAGCTGCAGATATGACCTTCGGAGGATCATCAGCCTGTCCTTCAGCTATTTTTTTAAATTTTGCGAACATAAACCGTACATTTTACAAGTCTTTTTATAATCAGAAAAGAGAATCAGCCACATCAGGTTAAACATATTTTTTGCAGTCTGCTGTTAGGTTTATCCGGATAAAGAAGTTTTACTTCCCCTTCATTTATCATTTCTTTAATCACACTCCTTAGTGTATTACTGATTTTGGCATACCCAAGCTGAACTGCAATTTCACCCATTGACAGATTACCGTTTTGTACCAGTATTTCCAATACTAATTTTTTTATTTCCTCCCTGCTTCTGCGGACAGACTTTCTTTCCTCTGTGGTTTTCTGCGAATTTTGTTTGTTACAAAATACCGGATGGATCGGAAGTATCACTCTAAAATAACTTCTTTCTTCATCCGTTTTAAATATTGGCAGATCGGATCCATTATTTTTCATGGAACTGACAATCAGTGGAATGCCTGTATTTCTTCCTTCCACCATCTTAAGTTCTTTCAGAAAATCTCCGATTCTCCTGTTTCTATATCGACTGGAGATAAGCACCCTTTTTTCCAGATCATCATCAGATATAGAACGATCCGGGCCTGGAAGACTTAAAATCTCCATTTTCTCCGGTGTCACCGTTACTGTGATCGGCTCATGTATTTGATACGAACGGTGATATACAGCGTTGCTGAGCGCCTCTTCCACCGCACGATACGGCCAGTTAAACAGCCTGATCGCCTCTGCCTGATTTGATACCTTTGTTACATACTCCGCTATAACATAATTTTGTATATAAGCCAATGCATCTTTCAGCTGACGGTCAAGTGGTCCTGTAAAGATCCTTTCTTTCATTCCTATTCCTGTAGGATCGGGCTTATCCACAACCTCAATTCGGCTATATGGAAAGAAATTATCCGGCCTTTCATTAAAGAACATCAAACCTGCATTGATCGGCTTTCGCAATTCTCTCGGCCCGCCAATCAGCTTCATATCCATAGCTACCTCTTCAACCGTTCTGTTAAGGGAATCCTCATATAGTTCACTTTCCACTGTATGGAGAAATTCAGAAATTAAGCTTGACCTCATATCTGCAATCTCAGCGTGATAGTTAATCCTGTCATCAAAAGGAACGTTTCTTGCTAATCCGATCAGTTCCCGTTCTTCAAGATAGTTTGCTTTTATCGTATTAGAAGATTTACGAATATAATACGACTTTTCACTTTTTTCTTTGCTTTTTGCCGTATAAACTTTCTCCGGGCATTTATAAGGCCTGTTTTCGCCACCCGGAATCCATAATAGAATAATATTTTTTCCGTCAATTACTGTCGGTTCAACCACAGGAATATACCTGGGTTCTATCAGATTACATTTATTAAGGATATCTTTTTCAATATCATCTATTGCATCTGTATCTATACCCTTCAAAGGAAATATTGGCCTGCCGTTACTCTCCTCAATGCCAATGATAATGTATCCCCCTCCCAGATTATCAAAATCATTCGCAAACGCAGTAATAGAATGGAGAATTGGCTCGGGATTCCAATCTGCCTTATATTCAATCCTTGTATTTTCAACAATCCTCTGGCGTATAAGATCATATACATTTACAGGTAAAGCCATTGCCGCCCTCCTTTACATTTACACGTTGTGCATACTTTGACTCTCTCCTTAACTCTCTCCTTAACTCTCTCCTTATTTCGAATTCCACAATCCGCGGCATCCTGTCTTTGATCTTTTCAAACTCCTCATATCCGAAGGAATTGTCAAAATAATGAATCATCCTGAATTATTCATGACATAACAGCTTTAACTGCTAAAATCCGCTTGGTTACTGTATTTTCATTGGTTTTCACCTTTCATCTTTTAAGTGAGTAGAAAAAGACCCCGATCTGTGGTAAAATGATGTCGGGGTCGAATAAAGTTTTTTACTCGCCCCATCATTGATAGTACCTTGAAAATTTCACACAACTTCGAATGTTTTTGCTTCAGCCGTCTCATTTTATCCTTTTTTGGAAAAACCTGGATGCTTTTCCTCGTAGTCAGATCGCTAAAATTGGATTTTGGGCATAATGTCCCCTTCCTTTCCGGAAAGTTATCAGCTTGCGGACATTCAACGCGGCTACTTTACATCCGAAAAAGAACCGGCCTGGGATGCAGCCCCTGACCGGCATACGGTCTGCCTGGTAGATCCGCCTCAGTATAGAAGGGATTGTTTCCACACCGTTCCGTATCCGGGCCAGCTGTTTGTATTCCTCTGTTTTCATCTCGCGTTTGACCTGTGCCCGAAACTGGCCTTTTGCGGATATGGTTACAGAGCATACTTTTTTGTGCACCTTTACCCGGCATTCCTCCCTGTGCGGGCAGTTCAGACATTGCTCTCTTGAGAATGACGCATAGATGTGACCGTTCCCATTGGCAGAACAGCAGCTGCTCCTGGGTGCATAGCCTGCCGGGCACTCCAGTACCCGATCCCCTGCTGCGTTCAGTTTGAAGTCTGCATAAATGTCCGGTACTTCCGTTCCGGTGATCGCTGTCGGAACCAGTCTGACATTTTGTTCTTCTGCCTGTTTTTGGTTATCTTCCCCAAAATAGGCGCCATCTGTGACAAGAATGGAGGCTTCTTCCTGGTATCCGTTCCTCTCAAGGCTGTCCTTGAGAAACTGACTGTCGGAATAGGTATTCTGCTCGAATTGGTAATCCGTAACTACAGAGCCGTTTTCACTTACCGATTCCTCGACATTTGCCACGTATCCCCGGTATTCTTTTCCGGCTTTTTTCCGGAAAGTCGCATCGGGGTCAGAAGGGTTCTGCATCATTGAGGAATCCATGCTGCCTTCCCCTTTTTCTTTGAGGCGGCGCACGGCACCCTCAACTACAGTCTGCTCGGAAAGGCATCTCACCAAAAGCTGGTATTCCGTAACATCATCAAAATCCTGCCCGCACACATCCAGCAGTTTATCCGCGTCTTTCAGGATGTCAGCCAGGCAGCCATCGGTTTTGCTGCTGTCATTGTAATAGAAGATCCTGTTGAAATCGTTTGGATCATAGTAATGTTCCATTCCCGCCAGCAGGGCATCCTGCCCGTTTTTATGAAGGAAGATGACAAATTTGGAAACGCAGGTATATAGCAGTTCAGCCCGGCTCAGCTTTTTGATGTTCGCTTCAATCATCATGGAATCCATACGGCGTATCCTTGGGCTGACCTTCATCATTTTTGCGATCTTACTTCCCAGATCCGTAACACAGTCATGGAGGAGGTCGACATTATAAGCTGCCTCATAATCATAGCAGCGCTTCCGGAAACGGGAAAGGGACTTATCGCTCAAAGGCTGTTCTTCATAACTGGTGGTATGGAGGGCATACTGGTAACGGACGTCAAGCATCAGGCTTTCTACGATATCATCGTCAGAAACCTGGAACAGTTCTTTTATAATGAGGGCACCGACACAAATGTTGACGGGAGTATTGAACTTAGACTGGGTTCGTTCGGAATACAGCACACGGAAACGTTCTTCATCGATTGCCGGGAAGATGTCGTCTGCAAATATTTTCGCCCAGGAATTCTCAAGAGCCTTTTGCTCCCTTGCAGTCAGTCCGGAAGCACTATCGCAAAAAGACAGCTGCTGTGATGTATTTGTCCGAAATGCCATATTTTAACCACCTTTCTGATGAGTTAATTAATTATATCAGAAAAGTGCTCATTTTTATAGCTGTGTGTGAAATTTTCAAGGTACTATCAGGGATAGTTCTTATTTGACCTCAACATCGTAAAATCCAGGTGTCAAATCCAAACAAATACCACAGAAAGAGGTCTCTCCATGGATATTTTAAACTCTGTAACCTTAGAAAGCAATAGCCAGATTAAAATTAATTTCGACGGCGGCGACCTGTCCTCCGATGCGGGACTTCTCCTGTTCAAAGAATTCCTGTTTAAGATCGGAGCCGTCAGGCTCATCAGCCGTATCTTTAAAACCAATGACACCGCATCCTTCCGTATCCATAAGGATGATGATAATCTGATGCAGGTTATTTATCAGATCATCAGTGCTTATTTTGAAGATGACTGCGCGGATGAACTTACCAATGAACCGGTCATGACGGCCATTTTAAACAAGGATGCCCTGGCATCCCAGCCTACTCTGTCCCGGTTTTTCAATCGGATGGATGGGGATTCACTGGACCAGTTAAACCAGATCATCCGGGAACTGCGCAAAGTTGTTTATTCTGTCAAAAAGCCGGAATTCATGCTTTTTGATATTGACTCCACCCTTCTCAACACCTACGGAAACCAGGAAGGAGAAGGCTTCAATTATCATTACCAGGCGCATGGCTATCATCCGCTTCTCTGTTATGATGGCCTGACTGGCGACCTGCTGAAGGCGGAACTCCGCGATGGCACGATGTACTGCGGTAAGGATGCCGGTGTCTTCATGCAGTCCCTTCTGGACGAATTCACCGCGGACTATCCGGATATTCCCCTTTATCTGCGCGGTGACAGCGGGTTTGCGACACCGGAGCTTTACGAAGTGCTTGAGGACAGGAACTGTAACTACGCCATCCGACTGAAAGAGAACGCGAAACTCCGGGAACAGGCCAAAGAGGCAGATCAGGCGCTATGCCGCGCGACAAAATTTAACCAGGTCGATTATGCTGTCGAGTATGGGGAATTTCTGTACCAGGCAGGTTCCTGGAGCCATCCCCGCAGGGTGGTCTTCAAGGTCGAAAAGCCTTACGGGCAGATGATCCACTTATACACGTTTATTGTCACCACAATGGAAATGGCTCCTTATCAGGTGATTCAGTTCTATTGCGGGAGGGGCAGAATGGAGAACTATATCAAAGAAGGAAAAGACGGTTTTGACTTTGCCTGCGTGAGCAGTCCTTCCCAAATGGTAAACGCGAACCGTCTGCTGATCCATGCCCTGGCATACAACCTGTTCAACTGGTTCCGCCGGCTTGCCCTTGCCGCCAGCATGCGGAAGCAGCAGATCCATACGATCCGGCTGAAACTGCTGAAGATTGCGGCAAGAGTGGTCAGGTCTGCGCGTTATAAATATTTCAAGCTGTGCAGCAGCTGTCTCTATAAGAAAGAATTCTATGAGACACTGGAGAACATCCATAAGCTGCAGCCGCAGCTGAAATAACAGGAATTCACGCACCCTGACAATCAAAAAGTGTCCATAAAACTGCCATGGGGGGAGTTTGCCCTTTTTTGAGTATTTACAGGTAGGATATGGCGCTGAAAGTGGTTGGCGTAACTATCATGACGGAAATCATGAACTTTTATACTGCCGTGAATAATTCAGGATCATTGTGCTTAATGCTACCCTTTTTGCATATTCCTCCCGGATATTCTCCAGCGTCCAGGTTTCCGGGAAAAGGATCATCAGCCCATCCTTCAGCTATTTCTTAAAATACTGCCTGATGGACCTTCTGTTTAAAAATATCACCGCCACTGTCAAAGCTATCGTCGAGCATCCAATAATCACCATTCTGGGCGCCAGAAGATCCCCTGATACGCCTCCCGCAAAATTTCCAATCGGAGACGCCGCCATGCACAGGGTTATCCGCGCCGCAGTGACTTTTCCTCTCATGGTTTCATCCGTATTGATAAGAATCGTTGTACACATCAGTGTATTAAAAATAACCTGAAAAGCAAATGCAGCCGCAAAACAAAAGAGTACCGCCCAGAAGTTATTTATAAACGCTCCAATATCAATCAGCGCAATAAATAAAAAAACCGCACAGCAATATACTCGGTATTTTACAGTATTTTTCACCTCAAACACAGAAAGGATAAGCATTCCGCAAATCATCCCGACGCTGCAGGCTCCATTAAGGAATCCATACCGTATTTCTCCAAAACCGCCGGTATTATGAAACCATGGAATAATCAGTACACGTATCATCCCGAACAAAAAATTCAGGAAAAAAGACATCAGAATTAATCCGACTAATCCATGATCCTCAAAAATATAGCGTATTCCGTCCCTGAGATCCGCTTTCATGCTCTTTTTTTCATCTCTGTCACTTCTTTTGCGGGGGATATCAATAAAAGTTTCCGTTCCGGCGGAAAAAGATAGGATATCCCGTTAAACAAAAAAATAGCGGGTCCGCCTAATATGCCGTATAAGATGCCCCCTGCCGTCTGTCCTATTATATCAGCACCGGAAGTCAGCATATCGAATATGGAATTGGCCCGCACAAGATGATCCTCGTCAACAATTACGGGCATGACTGTCTCCATCGAAGGATTGAAAAAAGCCGCGCATATCCCGCCGATCACTGCAGCTGCCAGTAATTCCCATACTCTGAGACGGCCGCAGTATGCCAAAACAGCAACTGCCGTGACTGCAATTCCTCTGATCAGGTCAGCCAGCACTATAATCGCTTTCTTACTGCATCTGTCAGCTGCAACTCCCGCAACCGGTCCCAGAAGAATTCTCGGAATGGTAATGATTCCCATGATTGTACCAATTAATGTCGAAGATCCTGTAAGTTTCAAAACAAAAAAAGCCAGTGCGATCGTATACAGCGCATCTCCAAATGATGAAACCAACTGTCCCTGCAATAACAGAATATAATTTTTATTCCAGATCTTCTTCATAACACATTCCGCCTTTCCTGCTTATATCCTCCGATGCCGTGACGAACGTGACCGGAACACCCTGTTCTTTCAGAACTACGGTCAGGGCGTTCCGGCAAACCATTTTTCAAATCACTTTATAAAATCCGGCAATTCATCTTTCACTCCTGCTGCGTCTCTTCCACCTTTATAGAAAAGGGCTTCGCCGGGAAATCCGAGCGGTTATACAGATTGATCTCATAATAGTCCGTCATCCCGTACCTCAGCTCCTTCACGGCTCCGGCATTTCGCACGATCAGGGTATAAACGCCGTCCCGCTCCGGATGCCCGACAGCAGCCTCGCTGAGCTCAGCTGTACTGCCGTCCTCCAGGACACCCTGCAGCGCGTTCAGTGCGCCGCCGCGGATCTCCAGTCCGTCCGCATATCGAAACTCAATATGTACATCGCCGTTTTCTCTGTAAGCCCGGACAGCCTCCGGCGCATCGCACAAAACATCCTCGCCGTATACGTGGCCCCTGGCCGAAAGCGCAAGCCTTTCGCCGATGGGTTTTTTATTCTTCGGATGAATATCCCACTCCATGCCGGCGTCGCCGCTCGTAACCATCCAGGCGTCCGGAACCTTTCTGCTGACCGCATCCTGGCATGCCCTGACAATCCCGTAATTTTTGCCGCTGCACATCATCCATTCACGGAACGGAGCCAGCTGGACGAAAAGGAAAGGCAGCCGTTCTCCCCACAGGGCTCTCCAGTTCTCTATCATTTTCGAGAAGACAAGCTCATATTCCTGTGCATGCCCGTCCCCGTCGGATTCCCCCTGATACCAGATCACGCCTCTGGCAGAATAGGGCACAATCTTTTTCAGCATCGTGCCGTACAGGCCGCCCGGGCGCCGTTCATACAAGACGGACAGGCCCGCCGGAGCCTCCTCCATCATCTTCAGCTGTTCCTCCCGGGTGACGCCCTCCTTGACCATTCTGACCGAGAACTCCGAATGCAGCTCGTCTGTGCGGTCATTCATGGGATTCGTCCTGTAATCCCTCAAATAAGCGTCCATATCCATGCCGGCAATGCTGTTCTCGTAATCCGTGATCCACACTTCGCCGGCTGTTCCCCTCAGGTATTCCGGATCCATCCAGCAGGAGGCCGTAGTCCCGCCCCAGTTGCAGCCCACGATACCCACCGGAACCTTCAGATCCGCCTGGAGTTCCTTTGCGAAATAATATCCAACGGCGGAAAACCAGCCGAGATCCTCTTTCGTACATCTCCGCCAGAAACCGCAGTTTTTGTAATCAAAATCCTGCAGCTGGCCTTCATACGCCACCTCCGGATAATCAAAAAAGCGGATCAGCGGATTCCTTTCGGCCGCCGCCACCTCGTCAAAATGCATCTCAAACCCGAGCAGATACTCCATATTGCTCTGTCCGCCCGCAATCCACACCTCTCCGATACAGACATCGGAAAACACCGCTTTCTCATCTTCACCCTCAATCACAAGCTCCAGTCCCACGGCAGCCGCCAGCTCCGGCAGAACCGCCCTCCAGCTTCCGTCACTGTCCGCAGCAGTCTCCGTCTTCGTCCCGCCCAGCGTAATACGGATCTTTTCTCCGGGCGCAGCCTCGCCCCAGACCGAAATCGGTTTTTCCCTCTGCAGCACCATGTGATCTGCAAAAATCATTGGTAATTTCAGCATACTGTCATTCTCCTCCCAAAGTTTTTTCCATTATAAAGCTTATCCCCGCCCTGTTGCAATCGAATATAAAAATTTTTTAATCCGGAAATAAAACCGGTGAAGGAACCTTCTGTTCTGCTCAACTCTTTCTGGACATTCCTTTCCCGCCCTGCTATAATTTTAAGAAAAAAATACAAATTTTTCTGAATATAAATCAAAAAACTGTCTGTCAGCAAAAGGAGGAACTATACCCATGACGCCTGATACAGGGCAGAAAAAATCTGCCCGGAAAGATAAAAGCCTGACGGCCACAGGCATTGTGATCGCCATAATCGTCATACTTATGCTCTCCGGATATTTCAAAATCAATGCGGTACTCCGCGAGCGATCCCTGAGCCGGCTGGAGGAAGGCGCCAATACCGCGATCGAAGAGATCACGTCCAAGATCGAACGCGACAGCCGCATCCTGAACGCCACGGCCAACATCATCTCCCAGGCGGACAATTTCAACATTGAGGATACGCTGTCGATTATGGAAAGTACAAATCCTCTGCTCGAAACAATGAACGTAAGGGTTCTGATGCCGGATGACCGCGTCCTCTCCGCAGACGGCACTATCATCGAAGCCGCGGAACTCGGCAGTCTCTCTTTTGCAGAGGAAGCTCCGCTGGGCGAGCATATTTCGAACCGTACATACAATCTCGCCACCGGCCAGCCGATCCTGCGGCATTTTGTGCCGATCATTCAGGAGGGGAAGACTGCCGCCCTGCTTTACGGCGTCACCGATCTGGAGACTCTGTCTGACAGCCTCAATGTGGACAACATCTACAACGCAAGCGCTTACGTCTACATCATCGACACAAAATCCGGGGATTTTCTCCTGGATACCTGGCATGACACGCTGGGGAACATTTCCGATTTTACCGCTTCCGAACCCGACCGGAAGACCAAGGGCAATAAGACCTGGAATGAATATACGGACGATCTGATCAAAATGAACTCCGGCTACGTTATCTACCGCACGTCGCACACTGACGGCTGGGAGTACATGTACTACGCCCCCATCGGAGTCAACAAATGGTCCGTCGCGGTGGATGTACCGGAAAAAGAAGCTTTCGCCAGCGTCTTCGCAGTCCGGAGCGTCTGCATCATTCTTGGGCTTCTGATGGCTGTCACCGTCATCCTGTACTACCTGTGGATGCGGCGCAACGCGAAGTATGTGACGGAACAGGCAGTGGAGCATGCGGTGCTTACCGAGAAGCTGCAGAAGGCCGAAGCCGCCGACAGGGCCAAGAGCACCTTCCTCTCCAATATGTCCCACGATATCCGGACGCCCATGAACGCCATCATCGGCTTTACGACACTGGCCCAGGCCAATCTGGACAGCCGGGAACGGACGCAGGAATACCTGAAAAAGATTCTCTCTTCCAGCAATCATCTGCTCTCCCTGATCAACGATATCCTGGACATGAGCCGCATCGAATCCGGCAAGCTGAACATCGAGGAAAAGGAATGTTCCATCTCGGATATTTTCCGGGATATGCGAAATATCATACAGACGCAGATGCACTCCAAGCAGCTCAGCTTCTTCATGGACACAGTGGACGTCATCGATGAGAACATTTACTGTGACAAGCTGCATGTAAACCAGGTGCTGCTGAATCTTCTCTCCAACGCCATCAAATTCACCCCCTCGGGCGGCACCGTGGCGATGACCATCCGGCAGAAGCCGCGCGCGCCCAAAGGCTACGGTTCCTATGAGATCCGGGTCAAGGACACCGGCATCGGCATGAGTCCGGAATTTATAAAACATATTTTCGAGCCCTTTGAGCGGGAGCGCAACACCACTGCCAGCGGCATACAGGGGACGGGGCTTGGCATGGCCATTACAAAAAATATCGTCGATACGATGGGAGGCACGATCGAGGTGCACTCCGAGCAGGGCAAAGGAACGGAATTCATCATCAATCTGGATTTCCGCCTCTGTACGGAACCCGAGAAGGTGGAAATTGTTCAGGAGCTTCAGGGCCTGCGCGCCCTCGTGGTGGACGACAGCTTTTCCACCTGCGACAGCGTTACAAAAATGCTCCGCCAGATCGGCATGCGTCCTGAGTGGGTCCTGCACGGCAAAGAAGCCGTCCTGCACGCCAGGCAGGCGTATGAACTGGGCGATGAGTACCACGCCTACATTATAGACTGGTTCCTTCCGGATTTAGGCGGGCTGGAGGTGGTGCGTCAGATCCGCTCCATCGTGGGGGACAGCACACCGATCATTATTGTCACTGCCTACGACTGGACCGCTTTTGAGGAAGAGGCGCGCGCGGCGGGCGTAAACGCTTTCTGCAACAAACCGATCTTCCTCTCCGAGCTCAGAGAGATTCTGGTCACAGCCACCGGCAATACGCTCGGTACGCAGCAGACAGATCCCATCCCCGATCTGTCTGAAAGCCTTAACGGCACGCGCCTGCTGCTGACCGAGGACAACGAGCTGAACCGGGAAATCGCGGAGGAGCTTCTCACCGACAGCGGATTTATCGTGGAAACAGCCGAGGACGGAACCATCGCCGTAGAGAAAGTGAAAAACTCGGCCCCGGGCTACTACTCCCTCATTCTCATGGACGTCCAGATGCCGAAAATGAACGGCTACGACGCCACCCGGGCCATCCGGGCGCTGGATAATCCGGACCTTGCAGGCATCCCGATCATAGCCATGACGGCCAACGCGTTTGAGGAAGACCGCAGACGGGCGCTGGAATGCGGCATGAACGCGCATATCGCCAAACCGATCGACGTGAAAAAGCTGCTGGAAGTTCTCACAGCCACTTTAAAAGAATACGCAGACAAAAAATAACCGGAAAATGAAAAGAAGCGCCGCGGCATGCGGTCAGCTTCTTTCCGGCATCAGTTTATGTTTTACGCGGCGGCCGTCAGATGACGGCCGTTTTTATATATCTAATCTACTATTTTGACAGATTCAAACGAATACTGTTGAACTCAATCCGGATTCTGTGTTGTGTCAATTGCTGAAGCTGCCGACAGGCTCTGCCCCTGTCAGCCTGCCGTCATCATCATAAGCTGTCTTTACGGTGATATTCCCCTGTTCCGCAGAAGAGAAAACAAACGCGCCGCCGTCCGGGGTCAGGTCAGCGAATGTGCCGACGAGCTGCCCATTGTAATACACATTTCCTTTTCCGCTGTTTCCCTCAGCTTCTTCATAGGTAATACCGAAAGGGGCGTACTTTTTAAAAATCTCTTCAAAACTCGTGCCCGGTTCCGCCGCGTTTCCCTGCGCTGCAGACACCGCAGAGACTTCTTCGGTGGTATTCTCCGTGGCAGCGTTTTCCGCAAGGGTAACTTCTGAAACGGCGCCTTCTGTCTTCTGCGCGGCGGCAAAGCGCAGCGTATTCCTGTCATATTCCTCCTGAGAATATTTCTCCAGCCCTGTCAGCGGTCCCATGAAGTTGAAGCTGCCGTCGTCGTTTAATACACGACGCCGCACCGTGTGAACATCGATATTCCCGGCAAGGTCAGCATCCGCATACTCAAATCGGACTGCCATTCCGCCCATATCGTCCATGTCCACACCATCGAAAAAATAACGCACGCGTTCCCCGTTCCAGAACAGGGCTTTTTCATCTTCATCCCAGACCAGGCCGAACGGCTCATATTGTGAGAAATCTGACGCTGCTGCGTCGCCCTCATATATCTCCCCTTCTTCAGCGGCTGAACCAGAGGATAAGGTAACGGAAGCATCTTCGCCGTCTATTGTTTTAGAGTAAAGCATGCCGTTTTTGATATTCTCCAGGATGTCCTCATACATCGCAATTGTTTCGTCTACGATTTCCTGCGTCCAGACAAATTCACCGCGGCTGCTGGTCCAGCATCTTTCACCGATCAATCCCTGCAGTTCGGCTTTTTCGTTTTCGAGCCACGCTTTGTATTCATCATACGTCCACCATTCCACATCAAGAGAGGGAAAACGAGCCTTGAACTCCTCATCCGTCAGTGCCTCAAAAGCTAAACTGTAATAGGTCTTTCCCTCTTTCGAATCAATATAGGACAATAGATCTGACTTTTCTGTAACTGTATCCGACGCATAGTCTGAATCTCTGAGCGGCGTGCTCCCGTCATCCTTCGCTGATGTGGCAAAGGCTGTCGTCACGCCGGCAACTAACGCCGCCGCACCGATCAGTGCAGCCAGCGAGGTCTTTTTTATTTTCATAATCGCAACAATCCTTTCTTCTATAGCATTTTTACTGAAGTTATTACAGAGAGGGTTCAGCCCGCTTCTGGTTTCCTCCATACGAATAAGCGCCATGGCGTACGCCGATTTTGTGCGTTCTCCGAATTGGCGGATTACCGCTTCATCACAGGACAGCTCCATATCCCGATTAGCAAGAATATACATGACCCACACCGCCGGATTGAACCAGTGAATGCAGAGGACAATGGTTAACACCAGCTTTGACACTACATCGAAGCGGCGGATATGAACATACTCATGGGTCAGTACATATTTCAGCGTATCCAGATCGTCCCAGTCCGCAGTTTTCGGCATCAGAATAACCGGATGGAATACGCCATAGGTCAGAGGTGCGGAAATCCTGTCGGACCGGCGAATTTCAATGGTACGGCGGATACGATGTTCACTGAGCCAGACTTTCACATACCCGTTGTCCACAGGCAGAGACATCTTAAATTCCCGGCGGCATTTCAGATAGGCCGCAGTGAAGAACAGCGCACATACCAACGCGCCAATTACCCAGGCGATTACCCATGGATTAATATTGACCGCCGCCGTATTGGCCGCAGCAGCATCAGGCACTGGCACCATATTTTGTACCGGGGCGGCAGATATAAATGGAACAACAGGAATGTCATTTACCGCTTCTTCTGCGGCCGCCAGCCATCCCAACAGGGAATAGATGCTGAAGGAGGAGCAGAGAGAATAAGGTATCAGCAGCCGCACTGCAGCAACACCCCACAGAACCGAAAAGGCTTTTTTCGGAAGCTTATTGATGGCCAAAGCACGAATAATAACGATAGCCAGAATCATAAAAGCCCCGGAGAGGCTCATTTGCATCAGGTTCATTTATCCCCCTCCCCATCCAGGTCACCAACAATTTTTCTCAGCGCTGCAATCTGTTCGGCCGACAGTTTCTTTCTGCCAAGCAGGGCGGCAAAAAGTTTGTCAACAGAGCCGTCATAGAGCTTGCCGATCAGTTCATCAGTTTCCGCCTCCTGTGCCGCTTCTTTCGCAATAAGCGCATGACACAGGAAGTGGGGCTCTCTGCGCTGGATGGCGCCCTTTGCAATACATTTCTTGATAACCGTGTAAGTAGTATTCATATTCCAGCCGATTTCTGCTTTGAGAATATCTGAAATCTGTTTCGCGGTCATATCACCCTCTTTCCATAAGACGCTCATGACCTTCAGTTCTGAATCAAAGAGCTTAATTTCCATACGATCAAATCCTTTCTGTTACACTATTGCAATAGTTTACATTGCATACACTATCACAATAGTACAGCTTTGTCAATACTACCCTGATAGTTTAATAAAAACAATTTGTGAATCAGAGAAAGCCGGAATTCTTTTCAGAATCCCGGCAACATTCTCTGTCGTTCCCAGCGCGATTCAAGCACGGCCTTTCTCTTAGAAATAGCCATAAATTTCATAGTCTCACGTGATATCTGATGCCCGGAACTCTTTGTTTTTCCAGCATTTCTACGGGACAGCTTATCGGACTTTCCTATGAATGATGGCTGATTTTTGCTAATTTCCAACCGTCCAATTAGCAATCGATTAGCTGGCTATGTAAAAATAGGGAAGAAATCAGGTTTAAGAATTTTCCTAAGAAATACCAGCGCGTGATGTCTGGTCATACACGGATTTCAGATTATCCATGTTTTGGGCAGCATTACCTTCAGACATCCTCATCTATGCTGCCTTCTATACGCCTTCAAGCATCCTTGTGGCTTCCACAAGATAGCCATAAGCCTCAAGATCTCTCTTCCGGATATAAGCGAGGCACTTATATTGATCGCCTGCGAGGCGTTCTTTCGCATATCCTGATGCATCAGCAATCCTCGGATAATCCGTCTGTGTCAAAGCACTGGCAAATTGCTTCTGGTCCTGCATCCGTTCTGCCAATGTAGCAACATCAAAAAGCTGCTTGGCAATCTCCAGTTCTTTTTTCTTTCCCAGTGGGACACCTGTTGTATGTGGAGCGAAAGCTGTCAGCTTATCGCCCAGAATGCACTCTATCGTCGGCATGGTTACCATAAGGTCTTCCGGAGCTGTTACAAGCAGATCATTACGAATGGACTTTGTCACCACCTGGTCATAGGGAGGTTCCATGAAAACAATATCCAACAGTATATAAAAATCAGTCTGCCGGACGGGGGAATAGTAGATGAACTTGAAGTGACGCTTCTCTATATTGTTCTGCCCCTTGCGAATATCCTCTTCCTTCCTCTGGAACGGAAAGAGGGATCCTGCCCGCTCAATGTAGCTGTCCACATCCGTTCCCGGATCAACAATAATATCGATGTCCGTGGAAAGCCTGACAGGATGATCCAACAGGAGCATCAGGCTTGTACCGCCCTTAAAGGTGAACTTCATCCCCGTCTTAACGAGAGCCTCAAGAAGGCCAAATGCGTAAAGCACTCTTTCAAGCAGACCCGGGTCCGTCTTATACCTCGCCTGCAGTTCACAAATATAGTCAAGATCATAGATTTTCTTATCTATCATGTCCACTCCTCCGATCTTAGCTCTATACTTGTCTCATCCTCAATAAACTTTCGGATGTCTGATTCAAGATGACGTCTTCCGGCATAGCGGAAGAGTGCCGATTCATTGATCGCATATTTGCCAAAGGCGTCTTCATATATCTGCCGGTACTCCGCCCGCTCAATCAGCTGTCCTGTCAGCTTCCGGCTGAAAATATCCACCAGAAGTTTTTCAAGCGAGGCCTGCTTTGTCCCTGGCAGCGGTGCAGGAGCTCCAGATATCAATTTCTGAACGATAATCATATCGTCCGCACGATACCGGTAGTACTCCTCCACGCCAGGGTTCAGCAGTACCCTGGGATACTTTTCTAACAACATATCAAAGACCGTTGTCTCCAGCCCGCTTTCCACTTCGATAAAGTAGGCGTTATGCGCCAGCTGGTGGTTCACGAATCCATTCCACTGATAAAGCTCCCAGGTCTGAAATGTAATCAGCGGATACTCTTTATCAATCATTCTGATCATCTCCACCATCAGGGAGGATGCTTTAAAATAATAAGGCGCTTGCACAGAGACTTTTGAATAGTGTCCGCGTCCGACCTTCATGATCTGCCCTTCGTCCTGAAGATCCTGCAGAATACGGTATGCTTTCCGATCCGAATAAGCTGCCTGAAATTCTTTCACCATACTGACAAAATCTTTAGTAGTGAAAGACGGATTTTCTTTCAGAAAGCTTGTGATCCGACTTTGTTCTAACATCCGCGCCGCCTCCTTTAGCATATTGCAGTTTTGTCACTTTTCTCAAAAATTGACGTAACTGCATCTATACTATACAGTATGGTACGAACAGTTTCAAGTGCAGTTTTGTCACTTTTCATTTTTTTGACAAAACTGCATCTCGGAGCAGAATCATCCTGCAGCTCTATCACCGGGATCTTGACAAATCCCATTATAGCCTTGCTCTGGCATCCTGTCATTGAACTTGTCGTTCAATCGTAATCTTCTGAAAATCTGCTAATCTGGACGTCCCCGAAGCCTGTAGAACAGTCTGCGCCTGCTGCACCGATAATCGACGCATCCACGCTGGCAACGCTTCTTACAAACAATCCGGAACTGCTCACCCAGGTTCCCCAGTCCATTCATTCTGCTAACAGAGCTTAAATTTATTAGCAAAATCGGAGGAACAGCATAAAATAAAGAAAGCCAAAAACCTCAATTTTTCAAGGCTTTCGGCGTGCTTGCCGGGTGTTCCCAGTGCAATTCGAACGCGCGGCCTTTTGCTTAGGAGCTCGCCCCAGAGGGGCCAAACAAAGATGATCTTACTCAACTTTTCTTATTCCTCCGCTTCCAATTCCAGCCGCTGCAGGATGTCCCTAATGATCCCTGCATTCTGAATCAGACTGATCCCGAAGCATTTCTTTCCCGCATCCTTGAAGGAAGCTCCTGCCTTTTCAGTCCCATTACGCAGGATACAGATTCTGCCGTCCTTTAATGTGATTGCTTTCCTGTATTCCAAATTGACTCCCTCTTTTCTTACCACACCTTGAACAAACCTGTCTTTTTCAGGTCCGGACATTGTGCAGCAAGATTGATCCAGCTGCTGCAATGATCCAGAATGACCGAGTCAGATGTGATGACGTTTTCCTTCTCATAAAGTACCCAATCCACTTCCCGCAGGATCCGGATATCCAGCTCAAACATATATTCCTCCGCAATATCAGCAATCCTTGCTTTCAGCCTCCCGGAATTGGACACCGGTTCGTCCAGAAGAATATTGACCCTCCTGACACTCGCATCCCGCAGGACAGTGAATATCAGCCGGATTGCATCATTTGTCTCCGGAATCAGCCGGTAAGTCCCCCGAAGGGCGGCCAGGTCACGAATCGTTCCATCCATACTATTCAGCAGGATAGAATTGCTCAGCATTACTTCCAGCGTGATGATTATATTGAACCCGTCGATCCAGACTTCTTTCCCTGCAGCTTCGCTGAGCTGCACCTGTCTGTCCTTACGGTCTCTGAGCTGCCTGTCCGTTGCAAGGCTTCTCATGATCGCAAGCCGCTGCCGCTCGGAGAGCAAAAAATGGTTTCCCACAAAAACAGTCGCCTGCTTCAGGTCATATCCCTCATTAATCAGGAAAGAGATATGCCTTGAAGCCGTCTTCATTGTTTCCAAAGCTTTTGATGAGAAATTCCTTTCATCCTCCGGCACATAGCCGCGCTTTGCATCCATCTGAACCACCACCTCATTTCTTCCAAGCGGCACTTAAGGAATTCAGAATACCGCGCGGTCCGCGGACGGCATAGATTCCATAGTCCTGTTTAAGAACATTAAAGGTAAATCTGTTCGGTATATAGCGTTTCTGCGGCCGGATCTCAGGCAAAAGAGTCTGTATCCACCCGCATTCGCCGGAGAGATGATGATCCTCATTCCAGTTCTCCCAGCATCTGAGATGGATTATCAGCGGCCTTCACCTTATCGAAAGCCTTAATGATAATGCCATTCTCATCGATCAGATAAGTCGTCCGGACTACTCCCATGCTGACCTTGCCGTAATTCTTCTTCTCCTTCCAGACATCATAAGCCTGAATCACTTCTTTCTCCGGATCAGAGAGAAGTGTGAAAGGCAGGCCGTATTTCTCCTCAAACTTCTTGTGGGAGGCCACACTGTCCTTACTCACCCCAAGAACGACAACACCTTTTTCCCGAAACTGGGGATACAGATCTCCAAATGCGCAGGCCTGCTTCGTGCAGCCGGCAGTCATGTCCTTCGGATAAAAGTACAGGATCACCTTCTGACCCTGATAATCTGCAAGGCTTCTCATTTCTCCGTTCTGATCCGGCAGAGTAAATGCCGGAGCTCGGGTTCCGATTTCTAACATTATTTTTTCCTCCCTATACGGAATAAAATGCTTCCGCATGCGTGTTTAGTATCTGGTCCTCGTCTATGATATGAGATATATCTGCCATCATTTTCACATGCGCATATCTGGAGCCGCGCTGAACAAATTTCATATCGCCTCCTATCTTTTTGTACCCAAAAACAAGAACCATCCTTTTAAAGGTCAGGGACGACGATGCAATGATGAAGACCGCTAACAACATCCGGTAATATAGCGTTTCGGCAAATAATTCATGCGTTTAATACGATTCTAACTCATTTTAACTCGTTCGTTGTCGAGTTAAAATGAGTTAAGAATTAATTATTTTATACTTGGAGTACTACCCTCCACATAACAATTCTAAACGTCTTTGAGCATGAAGCTTTTTAATAACTGCATACGCCTGCGAAGGAGTTCGCCCCAGAGGGGTCAAACAGAGACAAACTGATATAAAAAATGTAAAGAAAAATGAGGCTTCTGGCATGATGGTGAATACTATGCCAGACCTCTGATGAAACTTTATACTTGAAAAACCACCTGTGTTCCTTTAGAGTATTAGCGACCAAACTATAACCCGAAAGGAGTACCCACAGATGGTTTCCGCTAATACTTTATGCAAAAAGCTGCTCAATGTCAAGACCGCTGTTGTAGAAGGATGCGATTTTTATTCAGATCAGGATGGCGTTAATCACATCCGAATCCACGCCAGGCCTAACAAATGGCACAAGGACGATTGCCCGATTTGTCATAAACGCTGCAAGCGCTACGACAGGAAGAACCCCCAGCCCCGCATTTGGAGGGGGCTTGACTGGGGAGGGATCCTCGTTGAGGTGTCCTATGACACGCACCGCATTGAATGCCCCGTACATGGTGTTCTCGTCGCTGATGTCCCATGGGCTTATCCCGGCAGTGGATTTACCAGGGATTTTGATCTCACCGTCGGCTGGCTTGCCACATACCTGCCAGGGAGCGCCGTCTCCGAATATATGCGTATCGACTGGGAGACTGTCGGCAGGTGTGTCCACCGCACCCTGAACGACATTGAGCCGGAACGCTCCAAACGGCTGGACGGCCTTGTAAATATCGGCATTGACGAGACCAGCTACAGGAAAGGGCACAAGTACATCACCGTAATCGTCAACCATGACACCAATACCGTTGTATGGGCAGCGCAGGGGCACGGCAAAAGCGTATTGGAGCAGTT
>CANQUG010000066.1 GCA_947626985.1 uncultured Lachnospiraceae bacterium
TGTTATCCGCACCCGGGAGACTTCCATGACCATATTCTGGCAGGATAAATTTATATTACAAGCTTGTTCTGACGGTTGTGATATGATATGATGAAAAAAAGCGGAGGAGCAGTCTATTACTTGAGGAGGAATGTTATGGGAAAAAAAATCATCAATGTACTTTTATTCATTGCCGTACTGGCGGCCTCTGCGGGAATCACCATCTACGTGGGCCAGGGCGCTGCGGAGGTCATGATATATAATTTTGTATTCCTGGGAATCATGGCGGTGATCTACCTGACGGGCCTGATCGGCGGAATGTTCCGCATGAACGGCCTGGCGGAATCGCTGGAGCACGCGGGCGTCATGCTCTCCGACATTTTTCAGAATGCCGGAAGAGCCACCCCTCAGCAGGTTTCCCAGCTGGAAGGCCTTTTTATACATAAATATCTGGACCAGAAGATGAGAAGCTTTCTCACCGGCCTGAGAAACAGCGAGAGCGGCATCGAGGAGATCGAGAACTATATCAATGAGGACGAACTGGACAACCATATTCACAAGCGTCTTCTGGAGATGGTTCCGGATATCCTCACCAGCCTTGGTATTCTGGGCACCTTCGTAGGACTGGTGTGGGGACTTAAAAATTTCCAGCCGGATAACTACGAGGCCATGACCACTTCGGTATCCGCTCTGGTGGAAGGCATCAAGGTGGCCTTCCTCACTTCCATCTACGGAATTTCTCTGTCCATCATCTATACCTTCGGCATGAAAAGCGAATATTCCCATCTGATGGAAATGCTTCAGGATTTTCTGGAAAGATTTCATTCCTGCGTGATGCCCACGGCGGAAAGCGAGTCCAGGAATCTTCTGATGCTGAACCAGAAAAATCAGACTCTTGCCATGGAAAAGATGGCGGAGGAGTTTTCCGAGCAGATGGCCGGAAGCTTTGAGAGAGTGATCACCCCCACCTTTGCCAAAATGAACGAATCCCTGGATACGCTGACCAATTCCGTGGTGAAAGGTCAGAGAGAAGCGATCCGGGATATTCTGGACGTATTCCTTAAGGAGATGAACCAGTCCTTCCAGATGGAATTCAAGGGCTTTAACGAGGCGCTGGACCAGATGAAGAACGCCCAGAAGGACAACGTGGACTATACCTCGGAGCTGTATCAGAATATGAGCCGCCAGCTCGGCGACGCCTATACGAAGCAGGACCGCATGCTGAAGGACATGCTGCGGGAGATGAGCGCCATGCAGAATCACTATATGAACGCTGCCGGACAGATCGTGAAGGAGAACCAGGAGATCCAGAGACAGCAGCAGGCGGATTATCAGCATGTGGTGGATTATCTGCGGGATGCGGAAAAATCCTCCGCCAAGTTCTGGGTGGCCTGCAACCAGACCATGCAGAAGTATGTGGAGACGGCCGCCCAGGCCATGGAGAGAACCTCTTCCGCAGGTCAGGCAGGCACACAGATGCTGGAGAGCAGCCGCCGGGTGGTGGAGGAATTTGACCGGAAAATGCAGGAGTTTGTCCAGTATCAGAAGCTGTCCTATAAGACCATGGATCAGGTATGCAAGCTCCTTTCCGATATTGTGGTGAACAAGAGCGAAAGAGACGTTTACCTTACAGGAAGAATGAACAGCCCTGCATATCAGAACAGGGAAATGCTGGATTCCGTTCAGGAGATGCTGGAGACCCAGAATGAACAGCAGCAGAGAGTCCTGGAGGAAATCTCCGGAAATCTCCGGGAGCTCTCCAGAGGCGTTCAAAAAGGAAAATTCAAGTTGTTCAAATAAAAGGAGAGATACATGCGCAAAAGAAAATCAGAGAGCAGCGGATTTAACGTCTGGCGTTCCTATTCCGATATGATGGCGGGTGTTCTGCTTCTTTTCGTGCTGATCATGTGCGTGACTCTTTTCCAGGCACAGAAGAGTTATAATGAAAGTATTCAGGAGCGGGACGAGAGAATCGCCCTCCAGGAGCAGTATACCAGGGAGATTCTGGTTCAGCAGGCGGCTCTGGCGGAGAAGGAGGGTCAGCTGGAGGAACTGGATGAAGAGCTTCAGTCCAAGGACGAGCTCCTGGCGAACCAGGAGGAGCTTCTGGCCAAGCTTGCTTCCGCGCTGAAGGATCAGGAGATTACCCTGAATGAGCAGCAGACCGCGCTGGACGAGCAGACGGCCCTTCTTCAGGATCAGCAGGCCCAGATCGACCGGATCATCGGCGTGAAGGCGGACGTGGTGGAATCTCTGCGGAAGGAATTTGCCAAAAATAATGTGAGCGTGGATATTGATTCTCAGACAGGCGCCCTGACGCTGGACGCCAACGTCATGTTTGATTACGACGAGGCGGAGCTCACCGATGAAGGAAAATCGGCTCTCCGGGAGGTGCTTCCCATTTACTGCAGGGTGCTTCTGCAGGATTCGAACATGCCCTACCTTGCGGAAATCATCATCGACGGATACACGGATACAGACGGAGACTACAGCTATAACCTGGAACTGTCCCAGAGGCGTTCCCTTGCGGTGGCTCAGTACCTTCTGGAAATCCAGTATGAATTTCTGGACCAGTCCCAGATCACCAGCCTGGAGAATTACCTCACGGTAAACGGCCATTCCATGGCGAATCCCATTCTGGACGCCCAGGGCAATGTGGACAAAGACGCATCCCGGCGTGTGGAAGTGAAATTCCGTCTGAAGGATGAGGAGATGATCGACGAGCTGAACAAGATCATGTCCGCGTCGGAGAATGAAACAGCTGCCGCTGCACAGACGCAGAAAAAGACGGAAAAGAAGGAGACGAAACAGACACAGTAGTCTGGGACAATGATTGGACATAAAAAAGCTGGGCGTCAGTCCAGCTTTTTTAGTGCCTCATCGGAAACGATCTTTTTACGGACAAAGAAGAAAATCAGTCCGGCGGTGGTGGCGGAGGTGATATCGGAGATGGGCTCCGCATAGTAAACGCCCATGACTCCCAGGAATTTCGGCAGGATGATGGCAAGGGGAATCAGGAGGATCACCTTCCGGAGAAGAGCGATAAACAGAGAGATTTTCGCCTGTCCCAGCCCCATGAAGGTGGTCTGGCAGCCCATCTGGATGCCGAAGATGAACATTCCCAGCATGAAAATGGGCATTACCTCGCATACCAGATCGATGAGCTCCTGGCTGGAGGTAAAGATTCCCGCGAATACGCCCGGAAAGGTTACGGCGCAGAAGCACATGGCGGAGGTGACCCCAAAAGCGGTGCCGATGAGCAGACGGTAGGTTTTCCGTACTCTGTCAAATTTTCCCGCGCCGAAGTTGTAGCTGATAATGGGCTGAACGCCCTGGGTGAAGCCCTGGACAGGAATAGTCACAAGCTGCATCACGCTCTGGAGAATGGTCATGGAGCCTACGTACAGGTCTCCGCCGTAGGTCTGCAGGCCGCGGTTCAGAACGATATTGATGGCGCTCTCCGTGGACTGCATGATAAAGGGAGAGATTCCCAGAGCCATCACTCCTGTGACGACGGACAATTCCGGCTTCAGATTTTTCCTCCGGATGCGTACGGCGGATTTTTCCGAGAGCAGAAAACGCACCACCCATCCGGCGCTGAGCCCCTGAGAAATGATGGTGGCCAGAGCGGCTCCCTGCACGTCCATGTTCAGCGCAAAGATGAATATGGGATCCAGGATGATGTTGGTCACCGCCCCGATGAGCACGGACAGCATGGCAATTTTCGCCTGTCCTTGGGAGGAGATGAACATGTTCAGCCCTAAAGCGAATTGTACGAAGATGGTCCCGATCAGGTAAATCGTGATATAGTTCACGGCGTAATCGATGGTCTGGTCGCTGGCGCCGAAGAGGTACAGCAGCGGACGCTTGAAGACCTGGAAAAAGATGGTAAGGGTCACGGAGAAGAACAAAAGGACGCTCACTCCGTTTCCGAGGATCTTTTCCGCCTTGTCCCGGTCGCCCTTCCCCAGAGAGATGGCGGAGAGGGGCGCGCCTCCTGCGCCCACAAAGGAGCTGAAGGCGCTGATCAGCATGATAATGGGAAAGGTGACCCCCACGCCTGTGAGGGCCACGTGGCCGATCCCGGGGATATGGCCGATGTACATACGGTCTACAATATTATAGAGGACGTTGATCAGCTGGGCAATTACGGAGGGAATTGCCAGAGTCAGCATCAGTTTGGGAATGGGCATGGTGCCCAGCCGCTCTTCACGGTTTTCGTTCATTATGGATGCTCCTTTCTTTCCGGAATGCACAGTGCCGGCCCTGGAACGCTCCACAGCGCGGGGTGAGCAGAGTCTGCGGCATGTCTGTGTTTTTTCATGAACGCTCATCGCCCAAGGGTGATTGAGAATCTGAAAAAACCCGCATACTGTGGAATATAGCACAAGTTTGTAAATTTGACAAGTTTTGCTGCGTAATATAAGAATAGCGTATTGCTGCGTAATGAGAATAGCGTTTTTGACGTTTTGACATTTTAAAAAATGTGATATATCAATGGGTACAGAATTTACAGGCAATATAGAACAGCGATGTACCATATCAGCGCGTAAGAAACGGACAGGGAGCGCGTACGTTGTCTGAAGAATTTGTGCTGTTAATTTTCAGAAAGTGTGGTATGATATAAAAAACGTTCCGAAGACGGTTCGATTTCGAATCAGGGGATTCTGCCTGACAGAGGCATTGGAGAGAATAGCGAGGTAAAGAGCATGTATCTATTCTGGGGACTGATCATTCCTTTTCTCGGCACCGCCCTTGGCGCTGCCAGCGTGTTTTTTATGAAAAATGAACTGAAGCCGGCGGTTCAGAAGATGTTTCTGGGCTTTGCGTCCGGAGTCATGGTGGCCGCGTCCGTATGGTCCCTGCTGATCCCTGCCATGGATATGAGCGGCGGGATGGGGAAGCTGGCGTTCCTCCCTGCGGCTGTGGGATTTCTGCTGGGTATCGGCTTTCTGCTTTTGATGGACCATGTGATCCCCCACCTTCACATGGGCAGCGATGAGAGCGAGGGCCCGAAGGTGACTTTAAAAAAAACAACCATGCTTGTCCTTGCGGTGACTCTGCACAATATCCCTGAGGGCCTGTCCGCAGGCGCGGTGTTTGCGGGAGTCCTGGCAGGGAACAGCACGGTGACCATGGCAGGCGCCTTTGCCCTGTCTCTGGGCATCGCCCTTCAGAACTTCCCGGAGGGCGCCATCATCTCTCTGCCCCTCCGGGGAGAAGGAGAGAGCAGGGGAAAAGCCTTTATGTACGGCGCGCTGTCCGGAGCGGTGGAGCCTGTGGCGGGAGGACTGACGCTCCTGTTTTCCGCCTGGGTATCCCCGGTCCTTCCCTATCTTCTCGCCTTTGCCGCCGGAGCCATGCTCTATGTGGTTGTGGAGGAGCTGATTCCCGAAGCCAGCGAGGGGGAGCACAGCAATGTGAGCACCATTGCCTTTGCCGTGGGGTTTGTGCTGATGATGATCCTGGACGTGGCGCTGGGCTGAGAGTTTGTGAAAAACTGCTTGCATTCCCATCTGTTCTAGTGTATAATCCATTTGTTGTCAAAAAAGAGTTCCTTCTGCCACTCTGAAAAAAAGGCGGAAATCAGAAAAAAGATGGTCCTCTGTTACGATATGCGTATTAAGAACATCCCAGAGAATAGGAGAGAAAAACATGAACGAAATTATCAGAAACATTGAGGCTGCTCAGCTGAAGGCAGAGGTTCCCCAGTTCAGAGTGGGAGACACTGTGAGAGTCCACAACCTGATCAAAGAGGGAAACCGCGAGAGAATTCAGATTTTCGAAGGCACTGTTCTTAAGAGACAGGGCGGCGGCGTAAGGGAGACCTTCACCGTGAGAAAGACCTCCAACGGCGTCGGCGTGGAAAAAACATGGCCCCTTCATTCCCCCCATGTGGTGAAGGTGGAAGTGGTTCGGTACGGCAAGGTTCGCCGCGCGAAGCTGTTTTACCTGAGAGACCGTGTAGGCAAGGCTGCCAAGGTGAAAGAGCGGATCAGATAATGACAATTTCACAGGTTTGAAAAGCAGGGACAATAACAGCGGCTATTGTCCCTCTTTTACAATTCGCCGAGATTGGCTGTGCTGCGTCGGGGTAGATTATGAAATTCAGAAAACGAAAAAGAAGCGGGAGACTGGCCGCCAGGAGAAGGCTGAAAAACGGAAGACAGATGATCGGAGACAGCCTAGAGAGAACCAGTGAAATGATCGGGAGCGGTCTGGAGAGGACCGGGGAGATGATCGGCAGCGGAATCGACGGCATCCGGGAGAGCGAGAGGATTGCGGAGGCCAGGGAGTTTCTGGGAAATGAGAGAGTGCGGGGCGTGTTCTGGTGGGTATTTTCCATTACGGCCACGCTGGCCTTTTCCGCGCTTGTGGCCATAGCCATGTTTCAGTCGGTCACCATGCAGGAGAGCTCCATGGAGCCCACCCTGTCCGTGGGCGAGAGCTTTTTTATGAACCGGGTGATCTACCGCGTCTCCGAGCCGAAAAGAGGAGATATTATCGTATTCAGGACCAATGCCAGCGACGAGGCGGCTCTCCATATCCGGCGGGTCATCGGACTGCCGGGGGAGACCGTTCAGATCGTGGACGGTCAGATCCTGATCAACGGAGAAACCTACAGGGAGGGAAAGGATTTTCCCCTTATCAGCAGTCCGGGCTCCGCGGCAGAGCCGGTGAAGCTGGAATCGGAAGAATACTTTGTGCTGGGCGATAACCGGAACAACAGCGAGGACAGCCGACACGGCGATATCGGCAAGGTGCAGAAGCGGTACATTGCGGGCAAACTGTGGTTTGTCAGCGGGCCTCTGAATAAGCTTGGTTTTCTGAAGGATTAGCGTGCCGGACCGGCCGGGCGGGGAGCTTCCTCCCGGCTGCAGCGGTTTTTCCCCGGAGCTGACGATGAGACAGAAAGACGACGGTGATTATTGATGAATGTACAGTGGTATCCCGGTCATATGACCAGGGCGAAACGGCAGATGCAGGAGGATATCCGGCTCATTGATCTGATCATAGAGCTGGTGGACGCCCGGGCGCCTCTTTCCAGCAGAAATCCGGATATCGACCAGATGGGGCAGAACAAATACAGGCTGATTCTTCTGAACAAAGCGGATCTGGCCGATGAAAGGCAGAACGATGCCTGGAAGGCGTATTTTGAGAAAAAGGGATTTCATGTGGTGAAAGTGGATTCACGAAATGGAGCGGGAATGAAAGCGATCCAGAGCGTGATCGCTCAGGCCTGCAGGGAAAAGACGGAGCGGGACCGGCGCAGAGGAATCAGAAACCGGCCCATCCGGGCCATGGTGGCGGGAATTCCCAATGTAGGTAAATCTACTTTTATCAACACGTTTGCCGGGAAAGCCTGCACGAAGACAGGAAACCGTCCCGGAGTCACCAGGGGCAAACAGTGGATCCGGCTGAATAAGGATGTGGAGCTTCTGGATACGCCCGGCATTCTCTGGCCGAAGTTTGAAGATCCTCAGGTGGGCGTCCGGCTGGCCTGCATCGGATCGGTAAAGGACGATATTCTTAATATTGAAGAGCTGTCCCTGACTCTGATCCGGTATCTGGCGGAGGATTATTCCGGAGCCCTTGCCGGACGGTACGGGGTCCGGGAGGAAGGAGCCCCGGTGGAGATCCTGGAACAGATTGCCAGAGCCCGGGGCTGTCTGAAAAAGGGAGAGGAACTGGATTATGCCAGGACCGCGGCTCTTCTTTTTGATGATTTCCGGAGCGGAAAGCTGGGGCGGATTACCCTGGAAAAGGCGCCGGAGGTAAGGAATGAAGGATTGTGAGAATAACCGGCGGGACGGCCGAAAATAACTCCGGCTGAAGAATGAATGTCAGCGCTGCGTATCCCGCTGTGAAGAGGACGACAAGATGAAAAGTACGGGAGAGATCAGAGAAGAATTTCAGGCGGCGAAGATGGAGGACTGGGCGGCCCTTTTTGCCGCATACGCCGACGACGAGCGGAAAGGCGTCCAAAAGCTTCTGGAACAGTACCGGAAGAAGGAGGAGGCCCTTGCCCGGGAACTGCGGCGCACGGAGGAAATGAAAAGGTACGAGACGAAGTATGAGCATCTGGGCTTTCTCTGCGGAATCGACGAGGTGGGAAGAGGCCCTCTGGCCGGTCCTGTGGTGGCCTGCGCGGTGATCCTGCCCCCGGACTGTAAAATTCTTTACCTGAACGATTCCAAGAAGCTCACCGCAAAAAAGCGTGAGGAGCTGTACGATGTGATCATGGACCAGGCCGTGTCTGTGGGAATCGGCATGACCGGCCCCTCCCGCATCGACGAGATCAATATTCTTCAGGCTACCTATGAAGCCATGCGGGAAGCGGTGAGCAGGCTCACGGTGACCCCGCAGCTGCTTTTGAATGATGCGGTAACTATTCCGGGGATTATCATTCCTCAGGTCCCCATCATCGGCGGCGACGGAAAAAGCGTTTCCATTGCGGCTGCCAGCATCGTGGCCAAAGTCACCCGTGACCGCATGATGGAAGAGTACGATAAAGTCATGCCGGAATATGGTTTCGCCTCGAATAAGGGCTACGGCACGGAGGCGCATATCGAAGCGCTGCGCCGGTTCGGACCCAGCCCGATTCACAGGACCTCCTTTATCGGTCACTTCATATCTCCTGAAAACTGACGCCGGTTCAGAACCGGCCTGATCTGCTGATTTTCTGTCTCCCCGAGCAGACAGGAGAGTATCAGCGCCTGTATACGGTTTTTCTTCCCTGCGAAAAAGGAATCATGAAAATGATACAGACGCTGCGCTCTGCAAAAGATACCTACACTGAAATAAGAGAGAAGGCCCAAATTTGCCTTTGAATAAACGATCCCTGGGCGGCGCTTACGAGGAAACCGCAGCCCGATACCTGGAGGAAAAAGGGCTGACCATCCTGGAGAGAAATTACCGCTGTCCGGCAGGAGAGATCGACCTGATCGCCCGGGACGGGAAGTATTATGTTTTTATTGAAGTAAAATACCGCGCCGGTGAAAGCGCCGGCGACCCGCTGGAGGCCGTGGACTTCCGCAAGCAGAGAACCATTTCGAAGGTTGCCAGAGATTATCTGATCAGGCGGGTAAAAACGACGGATGTTCCCTGCAGATTTGACGTGGTGGGCTTCCGAGGCCCGGGAAGAATCTGCTGGATACGAAACGCATTTGAATACGCCGGACCTTAAACAGGCTGTGAGCATCCCTGAGTATCGGTTATAAAAGGCACAGGTGAAATCCCTGAATGCGGACCTGTAAAAACCGGTTCGCATATGCCGGAAGAAGATCCGTAAACGCAAAAAGGAATCAGTCAAGAGGAAGACGAACGTGAATGAAAATCATTTATCCATAAAAATCAAATGGCACGACCCTGCGGCAGAGCCCATGCGCGTCAATGAAAAAGCCGGAGTCACCTATCTTACCTTTCCGGCCCTGGACGCTCTGAAGGGTTTCCGTCACGGCTTCACCACCCGTCTGGGAGGGGTGAGCAGAGGCTGCTGTTCCACGATGAATCTGAGCTTTACCCGGGGAGACGAGGAGGCGGCCGTTTGGGAGAACTATGACCGGCTGTGCGCCGCCATGGACATTTCCAGAGAAAATCTGGTGACCTCCCATCAGACCCACACCACCAACGTACGGGGGGTAACGGAACAGGACCGGGGCTGCGGCATCACCAGACCCCGCCCTTACGAAAATGTGGACGGAATGGTCACCAACGTTCCGGGGCTTGTCCTCATCACCTACTATGCGGACTGCGTCCCCCTCTATTTCATCGACCCGGAGCACAGAGCCATCGGTCTGTCCCATTCCGGCTGGCGGGGAACCGCCTCCCGCATGGGGGAAGTCACGGTAAAGACCATGGAAAGGGAATTCGGCACGGATCCCGCCCGACTGTACGCCGCCATCGGTCCGTCCATCTGTCAGGACTGCTACGAGGTAAGCGAGGACGTCATTCAGGAATTCCGGAAAAGCTTTTCCCGGCTTCAGCAGCCCGCCCTGTACTACCGCAAACCGAACGGGAAATACCAGCTGAACCTCTGGGAGGCCAACCGCATCATCCTGACGCAGTCCGGCGTCCCTGAATCCCACATTTCCATGCCGAACCTCTGTACCTGCTGCAATCCGGATTTCCTTTTTTCCCACCGGGCGTCCGGCGGAAAACGGGGAAATCTCGCGGCTCTTCTCACGATTCTGAAGTGATCCTTTCAGAACGTTCCCAACAGAAAAAGCGGCCCGCCGCGGGCCGCTCTCCCTCATTTCACTGATTCGTTTATGTTTTCATTTATCTGCTTATTTTTTTCTGTTCACTTTTTCCATCAGCTCCATGATCTTCTCATTGCTGCTCCGCACCTTATCCACGGAAACGTCGTGATTGATGATGTCGATGATGCTGGCCAGATATTTGCTCATATTGGCCTCGATATAGTATTCCTTCGTCAGCAGCTCCGGATTCCGGTAATTCAGGTTCGTGGTGATCACCCGGTCCAGCCAGCCCTTCTCATAGTACTCGTCGAACTTGGCCAGCCCGTCCGTGAACAGGCCGTAGGTGGTGCAGATGAATACCCGGTTCGCTTTCCGCTCCTTGATCTGTCTGGCCACATCCAGCATACTCTCCCCGGAGGAGATCATATCGTCGATGATGATCACGTCCTTCCCCTCCACGGAGTCCCCCAGAAATTCGTGGGCCACAATGGGATTCTTCCCGTTCACGATGGTGGAATAATCCCTTCTTTTATAAAACATCCCCATGTCCACCCCGAGAATATTGGAGAAATACACGGCTCTGGACATGGCGCCCTCATCCGGACTGATGATCATCAGATGATCGTTGTCCACCCGGAAATCCGGGATATTTTTTATGAGAGCCTTCAGAAACTGATAGGTGGGGAAGAAATTGTCAAAGCCGTCCAGCGGAATGGAGTTCTGCACCCGGGGATCATGGGCGTCGAAGGTGATGAAATTGGATACGCCCATGGCGCTCAGCTCCTTCAGCGCGATGGCGCAGTCCAGGGACTCTCTCTTGGAGCGCCTGTGCTGCCTGCCCTCGTAGAGGAAGGGCATGACCACATTGATCCTGTGGGCCTTGCCGGTGGCCGCGGAGATGATCCGCTTCAGATCCTGATAATGATTATCCGGCGACATGTGATTCACATGGCCGCAGACCGAGTAGGTCAGACTGTAGTTGGTGACGTCCACCAGGATAAAAAGATCCGTCCCCCGGACTGATTCCTTGATATACCCTTTCCCCTCACCGGTGCCGAAGCGGACGCACCCGCATTCCACCAGGAAGGATTTTTCCGTGTAGCCCTGGGGAATGATGCTCAGCTGTTTTCTGGCTACGATCTCCTTGCGGAATTTCACCAGCTTTTTATTCACTTCTTCAGCCAGATCCCGGCATCCGGCCAGGGCGGCAATACGAATAGGCGCAACGGGAAGAGATTTTTCCAGCAGTTCTATGTTTGGCATAAGGTTCCTCCTAAGTACTCTGCTCCGTCGGACGCGGGGCAGACAGCCCGCACTGTTGCAGCGGCATCTTATTCGCTCCGGCAGCCCGTCCGGCGCCGGCAGTGAGAATAAACGTTTCACCGTAAAAAAATCTATTGAAGAAAAAGTATCCGTATATCAGATACTACATTTATAACATTTGTCCGAAATCCCGTCAAGGAATTTATTGATTTTTACCTTTGAAATTGGTATGATAAGGATACTGTTCAGGGGGAAATGAAGATGAAAGAAAGAACGCATGTGATCGCAAAAGTGCTTCCCGGAAGCATCGCGGAGGAACTGGAGCTGGAGCCGGGCGATATCCTGGTTTCCATCAACGATAAAAACATAGAGGACGTATTTGACTACCGCTACCTTCTCAATGACGAGTACGTGACCCTTCTGGTGGAGAAGCCCGACGGCGAGGAGTGGGAGCTGGAAGTGGAGAAGGAATACGAGGAGGATCTGGGAGTGGAATTTGAGAACGGTCTCATGGACGACTACCGGTCCTGCTCCAACCGCTGCATCTTCTGCTTCATCGATCAGATGCCGCCGGGAATGCGGGAAACCCTCTATTTCAAGGACGACGATTCCCGTCTGTCCTTCCTTCAGGGAAATTATGTCACCCTCACCAACATGAGCGGCCATGACCTGGAGCGGATCATTCAGTACCGTCTGTCCCCCATCAATATCTCTTTTCAGGCCATGAACCCGGAGCTGCGGTGCGAAATGCTCCGGAACCGCTTCGCGGGCAGAGCGCTTGAGAAGGCGGACCGGCTTTATGAGGCAGGGATCGCCATGAACGGACAGATCGTTCTCTGCAAGGGCATCAACGACGGCAGAGAGCTGGAGTACAGTCTGGAATGTCTTTCGAAGTACGCGCCCGTCCTCCAGAGCGTCTCCGTGGTGCCTGTGGGCCTGACGAAATACCGGGAAGGACTGTATCCGCTGCAGGCCTTTGACCGGGAGGACGCCCGGAAGGTTCTTTCCCTGATCCACAGCTGGCAGGAGAAGATGATGAACCGGTACGGAATCCACTTTGTTCACGCCTCGGACGAATGGTATCTTCTGGCGGAGGAGGATCTGCCTGAGGAGGCGCGGTACGACGGCTATCTCCAGCTGGAAAACGGAGTGGGGATGCTCCGCCTTCTTCTGGATCAGGTGGATGAGGCCGTAGAGAGCCGGGAGGGGGACGGCCGCCGCATAGAGGTTACCCTGGCCACGGGCGAGCTGGCGGGACCTTATATAAAACGCTGCGCGGACAGGATCCGTGAGAAATTTCCCAATGTGCATTCCAGAGTGGAGATCATCCGGAACAGCTTTTTCGGCCCTCAGATCACAGTGTCCGGGCTGATCACCGGAACCGATCTGAAGGAACAGCTCTCGGGGCGGGAGCTGGGGGACAGGATCCTCATCCCCTGCAATATGCTCCGCAGCGGAGAGGACGTATTTCTTGACGATATGACTGTGGAGGAGCTGGAAGCTTCTCTTGGAAAAGACATCGTGGTGGTGGGAGAGAGCGGGGAGGAGCTGACGGAGGCCGTCCTGGAGCCCGCCGCCCGCAGAGAACAGAAAAGGAGACAAATGTATGAGCAGACCGGTAGTTGCCATCGTAGGCAGGCCGAATGTGGGGAAATCCACACTGTTTAACGCCCTGGCGGGCAGTATGATTTCCATAGTAAAGGACACTCCCGGGGTGACCAGGGACAGGATCTACGCGGATGTGACCTGGCTGGATAAATCCTTCACCCTGGTGGACACGGGCGGAATCGAGCCGGACAGCAGAGATATTCTTCTGTCCCGCATGAGGGAGCAGGCCCAGATCGCCATTGACACGGCGGACGTGATCATCTTTATCACCGACGTCCGTCAGGGCCTGGTGGATTCCGACTCCAAGGTGGCGGACATGCTCCGCAGAAGCGCCAAGCCCGTGGTCCTTGTGGTGAACAAGGTGGACAGCGTACAGAAGTTCATGATGGACGTGTACGAATTTTATAATCTGGGCATCGGGGAGCCCATCCCCATCTCCGCGGCCAACATGATGGGCCTGGGAGATATGCTGGACGAGGTGGTCCGTCACTTTCCCGAGGGAGAGGGCGGGGAGGAAGAGGAGGATATTCCCAGAATCGCCGTGGTGGGCAAGCCCAACGTGGGCAAATCCTCCCTCATAAACCGCATCCTGGGGGAGGACCGGGTGATCGTTTCCGATATCGCCGGAACCACCAGGGACGCGGTGGACACCAGAGTGACCTGGCAGGGCAGGGACTATATCTTTATCGACACCGCAGGACTTCGCCGCAAGGGCAAGGTGAAGGAGGAGCTTGAGCGCTACAGCGTCATCCGCACGGTGAGCGCCGTGGAACGGGCAAGCATTGTGGTGGTGATGATCGACGCCTCGGAGGGCGTCACCGAGCAGGACGCGAAAATCGCGGGAATCGCCCACGAAAGAGGAAAAGGAGTGATCATCGCCGTCAACAAGTGGGACGCCATCGAAAAAAACGACAAAACCATATACAGGCATACGAACCGCATCCGGGAGGTGCTTTCCTACATGCCCTACGCGGAACTGGTGTTCATCTCCGCGGTCACGGGCCAGAGGATCCCCCGGCTGTTTGAGACCATCGACCGGGTGATCGAGAACCAGACGCTTCGCATTCAGACGGGTGTGCTGAACGAGATTCTGGCGGAGGCTGTGGCTCTGCAGCAGCCGCCCTCGGATAAGGGAAAGCGTCTGAAGATCTTCTATATGACCCAGGTGGGGGTTCGTCCGCCGACTTTTGTGGTGTTTGTAAACGATAAGGAACTGATGCATTTTTCCTACACCAGATATCTGGAGAATAAGATCCGCGAAGCCTTCGGCTTTTCCGGAACGTCACTGAAATTCATCATCCGGCAGCGGGGAGAGAAGGAATAATCTATGGAACGTTTGATTTGCCTTTTAATTGGATATGTGTTCGGCCTGTTCCAGACCTCGTATATTATCGGGAAAGCGCATAAGACGGACATCCGGGAGCACGGAAGCGGGAATGCGGGAACCACCAATGCTTTCCGCACCTTCGGCAAAAAGGCCGGGGCGCTCACCCTCGCCGGCGACTGTCTGAAATGCGTGGCGGCCATGCTGGTGGCGAAGGCGGTTTTCCGGAGCAGCTGCGGGGATATTCTTCCGCTGCTGAGCCTGTACGCCGCGGCGGGCTGTATCCTGGGGCATAATTTTCCCTTTTATCTGGGCTTTCGGGGAGGGAAGGGCATCGCCGCCTCCGTGGGTATGGTGGCGGCCTTTGACTGGAGGATATTCCTCATCTGCGCGGTGCTGTTTTTCGGCCTGTTCTTTGCCTTCCATTATGTGTCCCTCTGTTCGGTCCTTTCCTATCCTTCGGCTCTTGCGTGCATGATCGTCTTCGGGCAGATGGGACTGTACGGAATGGACCGGGCGCACACCCTGGAGCTTTACGGCGTAATGGCCGCCCTGATGCTGCTGGCCCTGTACCGCCACAGAACCAACATTCAGAGACTGATTGGCGGAACAGAAAATAAGATTTATCTCAGCAAATCCGGGAAATACTGAATCATGCAGGCGCGCGGATGTTTCTTCGGCGCCGGCATTCGGAAAAGCGCAATAGAAAGAGGTGAACAGTATGGCAAAGATCAGTGTGCTGGGAGCGGGAAGCTGGGGAACGGCGCTTTCCCTTCTGCTGCACAGCAACGGACATGAGGTGGTGCTGTGGTCCGCTCTGGAGGATGAGGTAAGAATGCTCAGGGAAAAGAGGGAGCATGAATCCAAACTCCCCGGGGTGAAGCTTCCGGAATCCATGGAGATCACCGCAGACCTGGAGACGTGCCTCCGGGATCCGGACGCGGCGGTTCTGGCGGTTCCGTCGCCCTTTACCAGAAGCACGGCGAAAAGAATGGCACCCTTTGTGAGAAAAGGGCAGATCATCGTGAACGTGGCCAAAGGGGTGGAGGAAGCTACCCTGATGACCCTCAGCGAGATCATTCAGCAGGAAATCCCCGAGGGGAACGTGTGCGTCCTCTCCGGGCCGAGCCACGCGGAGGAGGTGGGACGGGGACTGCCCACCACCTGCGTAGTCAGCGCCCGCGACAGGAAGACGGCGGAATATCTCCAGGGAATTTTCATGAGCCCCGTGTTCCGCGTCTATACCACGCCGGACACTTTGGGAGTGGAGCTGGGAGGCACCCTGAAGAACGTTGTGGCCCTGGCTGCGGGAACCGCGGACGGACTGGGCTACGGGGACAATACCAAGGCGGCTCTCATCACCAGGGGAATCGCCGAAATAGCCAGACTGGGCATAAAAATGGGCGCCAGAGCGGAGACTTTTTACGGTCTGTCGGGCATCGGCGACCTGATCGTCACCTGCGCCAGCGTTCACAGCCGGAACAGGAAGGCCGGATACCTCATGGGGAAGGGCTGTACCATGGAGCAGGCCATGGCTGAGGTAAAGATGGTGGTGGAGGGCGTTTATTCCGCAAAAGCCGCCAAAGGACTGGCAGAGAAATACGATGTGGAAATGCCCATTGTGGAGGAAGTGAACAGAGTGCTCTTCGAGGGGAAGTCCCCCTCCGAGGCGGTGATGGATCTGATGCTGCGGGATAAGAAGGTGGAAACGCCGGATCTTCCCTGGGCGGATGAAAAATAAGAAAGAACTGAGAAAAACTGAGAAAAAGGACAGACTGCAAAGAGACGCGGCCTGTCCTTTCTGCGTATTCAGAACATGATTCCCCGCAGGTCCTCCGGTACATGGGAGCTGTGGAAATCCTCGTTCAGCGTGTCCATGATATCCATATCCTCCTGCTGGATGGAAAAATCGAAAATGGCGCCGTTGGAAACGATCCTCTCCGGACGGGAGGACTTGGGGATGACGGAAATCCCCTTCTGCACTGCCCACCGCAGTCCCACCTGAGCGGGGGTCCTGGCATATTTCGTCCCCAGAATGCACATCACATCGTGGTCGAGATAGGCTCCTCTGGCCAGGGGCGCGTAAGCCTGTACCTGGATGCCCATGCTCTGACAGTAGTCGATCAGGTCTTTGGGGTAACAGAGAGGGTGACATTCGATCTGATTCACGGCGGGAACGATATCCGAGATTTTCTGCAGCTCCTCCAGATGCCGTATTTCAAAATTGCTCACTCCGATGGCCAGCGCTTTTCCGGAGTCCAGGATCTTCTCCAGCTCCTTCCAGGTATGGAGATAGCAGCCGGGCACGGGCCAGTGAATGAGATACAGATCCACGTAGTCCAGGTTCATCCGCTCCAGAGTGCGGCTGAAGGCGCCCTGTACGTCCCCCATGCGCTGGGCGGTGTTCCAGACCTTGGCGATGATGAAAAGATCTTTTCGGGGGACCCCGCATCTGGCGATGCCCCGCCCCACGCTTTCTTCGTTTTTATAGACGGAAGCCGTATCGATCAGGCGGTATCCGGCCCGGATCGCCGTGACCACCGCGTTCTCCGCTTCGCTGCCGTTTGTCATTTTATATACGCCCAGCCCGAGAAGAGGCATTTCACGATCCGTATTCAGGAAGATGGTATTTTTCAATCTGGTACCTCCATTTCATTCAACAACAATATCGGCGTCTAGTATAACATATAAATGTGAAAGAAGAACATCATTTATGTTACAAATTTGCTACCTGCATACTGTTAACTTTATCACAAAGCAGTTATTTTATTAACAAATATCAAAAAAAGAGGAAAATGCGGCAAATTCGGGAAAGGGGAACGGCGGAAAATAGGACAAGAAATGGGTAAAAAAAAGAAAAAATTTAGTGGATTTTTATAATAATTTTCTTGCTAATCTCAAAGAAACGATGTATAATGATTTCAATTGATAAATTCTTGTCATAAGAATGCCTGCGTTAAGGCATTGGGAGAAAGGAGCTGCGCGCTATGCATTTGATCAAAGACGAAAATGGAAATCTGGTTCCTCACGGACATCAGCATGGAGAGGAGCACACCCATGAGCATACTCATGAGAACGGAGTGACTCACAGCCATCCCCACAGTCATGAGCAGGGCGAGGGACACGATCACCAGCACGGAGAGGGCTGCGGCACTCACGAGCACTGCGGCGCCTGCAGTACCGGAGACTGTAAGAACGAGACGGTTGCCCTTCTCACCTATATGCTCCAGCACAATGAGCACCACGCGGCGGAGCTGGATCAGATGGCGGAGAACCTGAAGAAGATGGGTATGGAGGCTGCCGCCAGGACGATTAAAGAGGGCGTGGCGGATTTCCAGAAGGGGAATATGCGTCTGAGTCTTGCCCTGACTCTTGTAAAGGAAGAACTGAAACAGGCGTGAGATCAGGATCATGGCCCGGCGCCGGAAGGCGTCTTTCCCGGGCGGAAAGCAGGATCCTGTTTAAAATAAACGAAATATATGGGAGGCGACAGAAATGTGTCTTGCAACTGTGTACAGACAGAACGATGATTCCGTAATATTCAGGAACGTCAGCAGGATTGACGTGGACGGGAAGAAGATTCTCCTCCGGGATATTATGGGAGACGAGAGGATCGTGGAGGGCACCATTCTCATGGTGGATCTGGCCAACAGCATCGTGAAGCTGAATTGTGAATAAAAGGGAAAAAGCAGGGTTTTTTACGTTTTCCTGATTGGGGAGCCGGAAAAAGCCCGCTTTCTGTGTTACGAATTTGGGGGCTTCCGCCCTTGAATAAAATATGTGGAGGTTTGTGACACAAGACACCAGCAGATTTTCGTCAACTGACAGGGGACGGCCGTCCCCGCGGTCAGAGGTATCATAGGGGGAGATCAGGCCGGGGATTCCGTTCCCGGGGACTGATCCGTATCTGCCGGACTCTTCCGGAGATCCCGCGGAGCCTTCTCCGTCCACAGGGGAAGCAGGGGGGCGGGGCACCGGGAAAGCCGGCATGTATCCATTGTGAACCGGACGGATGTGTTCCGTGCATACGCGCGGAGGCGGTCATCTGTATGAGCGGAACAGGCGGCAGGGAGCCGCCGGCACCGGACACCGGTCCGAAAATGCGTACACTTGTAAAAATAGTCATATTCAGGAGGCAACATAATGGCACATGTGATTGCGGTCGCCGGAAAAGGCGGCGTTGGTAAGACGACTCTATGCGGCATGCTGATCCAGTATCTGTGCGAGCAGGGCAAGGGTCCCATTCTCGCGGTGGACGCGGACGCGAACTCGAATCTTAACGAAGTCCTGGGAGTAAAGGTGGAGACCACTCTGGGCGACGTTCGGGAGGAGATCGCCCGGGCGGAGATGGCGAAGGAGAACCCCATTCCCGCGGGCGTATCCAAGGCGGATTACGCGGAGATGCGCTTTGAGGACGCTCTTATTGAGGATGATGATTTTGATCTTCTGGTTATGGGCAGGACCCAGGGCAAGGGCTGTTACTGCTACGTAAACGGCCTTCTTCAGGCACAGCTGGCGAAATATCAGAACAATTATCCCTACTTTGTGGTGGATAACGAGGCCGGCATGGAGCATATCAGCCGGGGCGTTCTTCCATCCATGAAGACGGCCATTCTGGTAAGCGACTGCTCCAGGAGAGGAGTTCAGGCTGTGGGAAGAATCGCAAAGCTCATCGAGGAATGCGACCTGCATCCCGCCACAGTGGGACTGATCGTCAACCGTGCGCCCGGCGGGAAGCTCAATGACGGCATTAAGGAGGAGATTGAGCTCCAGGGCCTGAATCTGCTGGGAGTTGTGCCTCAGGATGAGACGGTATACGAGTATGACTGCGAGGGCCGTCCCACGGTTTCTCTGCCGGAGGATAACCCTGTCAAGGTGGCGCTCCGCTCCATCGTTGACAAACTGCAGCTGTAACCCGCTTTTATTTTTTCTTGAAAATATCCCATGGGAGGGGATGGGATGCCTCCCGGGGTTATTTATGATTCAGCGGTCAGAGGAGCGTTCCTGCTGCTGAATCGGCCATAAAGCAATAAGAAAGACGAAATACATGCGCCAGCATGTAGATAATTTAAGGAGGATTATTAATGAGTGAATTCAAATTAACTACAGTGGAAGAATTTGAAGCGGCCACTAATCGA
>CANQUG010000067.1 GCA_947626985.1 uncultured Lachnospiraceae bacterium
AAGGAGCCGGATGCGGAAAAGCCGCACGTCCGGTTCTGAAGAGGGGCTTGCCCCGTAAGGGGCTAGTCTACTCGACCAAAATAGTACAGATCAGAATCAACGAATTCTCCTCGTAATACCTGCTCCGCATATTCCTTTGGTACCGTCCGAATGCCGTTATTTTCTATATAGAAACTCCTTCCATCGTTAAGACGGATTCCATATCTGGCGGACAACTCACACTTCCCATCCGGTCGGATTACCTGACTGTCAACCCCGCCCGGAAGGACTGTTCCTTCAATACATGATATTTCCTCGAAAATTCAGATCCATTTCCAACTGGTTTATCAGCGCGGCTAAGCTGGAAACTCCTTCAGATAATCCATTCCATATGGCAGTTTCGTTTCTGGTACAAATCGACTTCTTTCATTTTAGTCCATTTCCCACGGAAAAGCAATCGATATTCCTGCGTGAATGAACTCATGAATGAGTGAAAAGATTCCGGAAAAATTATAAAAAAGGACTCCCACTTTATGAAAAAATGAGAGATAATAGCGGTATACCCTTTAACAAAAGAATTTCACGAGGAGGTGTGCCAATGCCGTTTCTGATGGTTCGAAATGATATAACAAAAGTTCAGGCAGATGCTCTGGTGAACCCGGCCAACGAGCAGCTGCTGGAGGGCAGCGGTACCAGCAGAGCCATATATCTGGCTGCGGGGGAGGAAAAGCTGACGAAGGCCTGCCGTAAAATCGGGCACTGCCCGGTGGGGAAAGCAGTGATAACAAAGGCATTCAATCTGCCGGCAAAATATATTATTCACGCGGTGGGACCGGTATGGCGGGGAGGAAATCATGGAGAACAGGAACTTCTGTACAGCGCTTATACAGAAGCGCTGCTGCTGGCCGCAGGCCATAGCCTGACGTCCATCGCATTTCCCCTGTTGTCTTCCGGAAGCTATGGATATCCCAGAACTCAGGCGATGAAGGTGGCGGTTCACGCGATCAGTGATTTCCTGATGGAGCATGAGATGATGGTGTATCTTGTTCTCTACGATCGCAATACAGTTTCTGTGAGTAAAAAATTATTTGCAGCTATTGATGAATACATAGACGATCACTATGTGGATGAACAGGATGAAGTCTATCCCCGAAGCAGCAGGGGGAGATATTTTGAGGAAACTTACCAGGGCTCCGTACCCCTCATGTCGGCAGAAAGAAATTACCGGGAAGATAAGTCCGCATTTCCCGCCGGAATTTCCGGAAAACACAGTCTGGATGAGCTGATGGCCCATATGGACGAAACCTTTTCCCAGAGGCTCCTTCGGATGATCGATGAGAAAAACCTGAAAGATTCCTATGTGTACAAGCGGGCAAATGTGGACCGCCGGCATTTTTCCAAGATACGCAACGACAGAAACTATGCGCCAAATAAAAAGACGGTTCTGGCTTTTGCCATTGCGCTGGAGCTTTCTCTGGATGAAACGAGGGATCTCCTGATGAGAGCGGGATTTGCCCTGTCCAGGTCGTCGAAATTTGACGTGATCATCTGTTATTTTATAGAAAACCATCAGTATGATATTTTTGAAATTAACGAAGCCCTGTTTGCCTACGGACAGCCGGTTCTTGGAGGATGAGGCAGTCCGCCGGTATGATCCCTGAGTAACAAATAAAAAATGTCCCCTGCCATGCGACCACTTTCCTTCCCTTCCCTTGTATACTATGATCAAACAAACAGGAAAGGAAGGAATTATCAATGAAAAAAGGACTTACAGAACTGGTATTTATTTTAGACAGAAGCGGTTCCATGGCAGGTCTGGAGAGCGATACGATCGGCGGATTCAACAGTATGCTGGAGAAACAGAAACGGCAGGATGGGGAGGCAAACGTCACCACAGTCCTTTTTGACAACAGGTACGAAATGATTCACGATCGTTTTCCCATTCAGGCTGTACAGCCCCTCACGGAGAAGGAATATTATGTAAGGGGAGGCACAGCGCTCCTGGATGCTGTTGGAAAAACCATTCACCACATGGGAAATATTCAGAAATATCTCCCGGAGGAAATGCGGGCGGAAAAAGTGATTTTTGTGATCATTACAGATGGAATGGAGAATGCCAGCCGCCAGTATGGCTTTGATGAAGTAAAGCGGATGATTGAGAGGCAGAAGAAGGGCTACGGATGGGAATTTTTGTTCCTTGGAGCGAATATGGACGCGGTTTCCATGGCAGGCAGATTTGGCATTGCGCCGGACCGGGCGGTTACCTTTGAAAATGACAGTCAGGGCGTGGCTGTCAATTACAGGGTGGTGGAGGAAACGCTCAGCTTTATGCGGAGCGCTCCGGTAATGTCGGAGATGGATGGAACCTGGAAAAATGAAATCGAGCAGGATTTCAGAAGCAGAGGTCATGGAAAAGGCAGATGAGCCTTTTTGTCTCAATCATGTCGTGCCGCAGTATCGCGGCCGCCGGGCCAGGAGAAGCAGCTGAGCCTTCCCCGCCTGTGAGAGCGAATTCGCAGAAGTTCACGGCAATGAACAAACGGCGAACGGAAGGTGAATATAAGGTAAATAAGAGGCGAATGAGAAACGGGTGAAAGATGGACCAAAAGTGAACGAAAAACACGAGAAGAATAAACCGAAAGCAAACGAAAAATGGGAGAAAAGTAAATGAGAGGCGAACCCGAAGACGAGTGAAGCCGAACGAAAGGAAGTGATTACAATGGCAGTAACCGGAGCAATCTTAGGAGATATTTCCGGCTCCCAGTTTGAGTTTCATAAACCGGAGCATCTGGATTACAAAAACTGCCCGCTGTTTACGGAACAATGTGAATTTACGGACGATACGGTAATGACGCTTGCCATTAAGGAGGCAATCCTGGAAAACCAGGATCTGACAGAGACCATGCGCAGATTGGGAAGACACTACCCGGACTGCGGCTACGGAGGCCGCTTTTATGAGTGGATCATGGGGCATGGGACTTCTCAGCCCTATTTCAGCTATGGAAACGGCTCAGCCATGAGAGTATCCTTTGTGGGGGAATATTATGATGATCCTGCGCAGGTGATCCGGGAGGCCGAACGCACAGCCGCAGTGTCCCACAATCACCCGGAGGGCGTCAAAGGAGCTGTGACAACCGCTGTCTGTATCTGGATGGCCAGACATGGAAAATCCAGAGAGGAGATCCTGGCTTATGTGCTGGAGCAGTATCCCGCCGACCGGTATGACTTCAGCGCGGACAAAGACATGGACTATCTGGAAAAACACTATTCCTGGGACGTAACCTGCATGACCAGCGTGCCGGTGGCTATGAGATGCTTCTATGAAAGCGATTCCTTCGAGACTTTCATGAGGAATATTTTCCGTCTGGACTGCGACAGCGACACGCTGGGCGCCATCGGCGGCGCCGTGGCGGAGGAGTATTATCATGGAACGGGCCTGGACGCTGAGGAGATTCTGAAAAAATATCTGGATCACAGAATGTATCTTATCTGGAAGAGATAGCGGGGGAAGCCCGCCCGCTATCTCATAATTCTTTTTTCTCCAGAAATTTTATGGACAAAGCAATGGAAACCGCATAAGCCCCGATGAACAGAAGAACCGCCGCAAAAGCCAGAACGGCGGGATGCCCCAGAAGTACGGTCAGAGACTTCTTTTCCGATCCCAGCAGGTACAAAAACGCAAAGAATCCCACAAGAGGAACATACATGAAAACCCTGGCACGGAGCGCGCCGTATTTATAGTATCCCGGAAGCTGGATGACCGTATAGAGACTGAATGTGAGAATTCCCGCAATTACGGAAATGATTACGTCTGCGGGTCTGCATTCTTTTTTCATCAGCAGCAGAAAAGCCGGATGCAGAATGATGGCCATGATCAGCGAAAACAGCCCCATGAGACAGGTGAAAACGTACCTGCCGAGAACCAGTTCCTTTTTTGTAACAGGAAGGACTCCGTAGAGCTTTTCCATCCCGTTTTTTTCTGAAACGGAGAAGGTATAGCAGGAAAGGATCGCCGCCATACACATGGTGAAGGAGACGCCGGAGAGGATGGATCCGGTGGTAAAGGTATAGAACACGGGCATAATGATGTCAGCCAGTATGATACGTTTGGAGTAAGGAAGAACAAGGAAAAAATCCAGCCTGGCAGATTTCAGAATATTGTTCATAAGGCACCTTCTTTCTGGTTGGTAAACACCATGATATCGTCAATTGCGGGAGATTCCGCGGTCAGATGAGAAAAAAGCTTCAGGTCTTCTGTTCGGATCAGTCCCTCGAAGCCTGTGGAGTAGATCCGCAGTCCCAGAAGTCTGGACTTCAGTTCTCCGGTCAGTTCACCCGGACCGCCTTTTACCAGGCGGAACATATCCAGAAACTCATTTTTTTCTCCGCTGAAAAACAGGCTTCCGTCGTTGATGTAGGTAATATAATCCGCCGCTCTTTCCAGGTCGGTGGTGATGTGGGTGGAAAACAGCACGCTGTGTTCTCCGTCCTCAATATACCGGGACAGGATTGTGAGCAGTTCATCCCGGGAGACCGGATCCAGCCCGCTGGTAGGCTCATCCAGAATCAGAAGCCTGGCGCCGTAGGAGAAGGCGCAGGCCAGCATCAGCTTCATCTGCATGCCTCTGGAAAGCTCCGACACTTTCTTTTCCGGGCTGAGCTGAAAGCTGCGGATCAGGCGGGAAAAGGTGCCGGAATTCCAGTTTTTATAAAAAACGGAGATATAGTTCTCGATCTGGGAAACCTTCCAGTCTCCGCAGAAACAGTTGGAATCGAATACTACGGCAAGCTCGGATTTGATTTCCTTTTCATGGGTAAGATTATCCATTCCCATCAGGAAGATTTCCCCGCTTTCCCGTTTCAGCATGTTGAGTATCAGCTTGATGGTGGTGGTTTTTCCGGAACCGTTGGGGCCGATCAGCCCCATGATATACCCCGGGGGCAGAGAAAAGCTGATATCCCGGAGCTGAAATTCCGGAAATGCTTTGGACAGGTGACGCACTTCTAAATAATTATCCATCTATATTTTCCTCCATTAAAATATCCAAAAGATGATGCAGTTCCTCCGCCGGCATCTCTGCCATCCGCGAGGCTTTTATGGCTTCGGTCAGATGGGTTTCCACCCTGCAGATCAGCTGCTCCCGGATGAGCTGGGAGCTTTTTCCCATGACAAAGCATCCCCGCCCCTGAACGTTGTTCACGAAGCCTTCCTGTTCCAGCTCCGTGTAAGCCCTTGTGACCGTGAGGACGCTGATCTTCAGTTCCCTGGCAAGGGTCCGGAGAGAAGGCAGAGCTTCGCCCTCCTTCAGCTCTCCTGATAATATGGCGGATTTGATCTGCTGTTTGATCTGTTCGTAAATGGGAATGCCGGAGACATTTGAAACAATAAGCTTCACATTTTCAAACCTCCTTCTGTATTAACTGTTATGCTGATATATATAACACTATGACAGTACTACAAACAGTATCGCTTGTCAATAGGGGAGAGGATATTTTTTGCATATTTTTTTATGGCGTGCGGAAACGAAGTATGATAGACTGAGAAAAGAGTTTCGGAGCCGAAGCCGTGCCGGTGAGTTTTTGCCGCGGGACGGCCGCCGGGCATGCCGCGCAGTTTCAGATAAAACACAGAAGGAGCAGATATGTCAGGGTACAAAAGAGGAAGAAAGCTGGAAAAATACGTGAAGGATTATGTGGTCTTTGATCTGGAGACCACAGGAGTTTCACCGGTTTACGACGAGGTAGTGGAAATTTCCGGAATCAGGGTGGCGGATTCCAGAGTCGTGGAAGAGTTTACGTCCCTGGTAAATCCCGGCCGTCATATTTCCGACGGGGCCAGTCAGGTAAACGGGATCACCGATGAGATGGTGGCGGACGCCCCGGATTTTCAGGAGGTACTGGGAAAATTTCTGGATTTCGCGGGTAGCTCGGTGCTTGTGGGACATAATATCCATTCCTTTGACCTGAATTTTATCTATCGGGACGCGGAGAAATATTACGGTACGGTTCCCGGGAATGATTATGTGGATACCCTGTCCCTTGCCAGAGCCTGCCTGCCGGAATTATCCCGATACCGGCTCACGGACCTGGCTTCCTACTATGGAATTTCCTCGGCGGGAGCTCATCGTGCTCTCCAGGACTGCTACATGAACCAGCAGATTTTTGAATGTCTGGGGAAGGAGCTCCAAAAGGGAAGAAAAGCGGCAGGGGGCGTCAGGATCTGTCCCAGATGCGGCCAGGTGATGAAAAGGAGAAACGGGAAATACGGCGAATTCTGGGGATGCTCCGGGTATCCCGCCTGCCGGCATACGGAGAATCTGTGAGTCTGACGGGAATGGAGAGGAGAAAAGGAATGATCGATCGGGAAGACATGATGGAGCTCACCAGAAGGATGACGGTGAAGCGGACCTCCATCACCAGAATAGCCGGAGCCTACATGGACGGGGACGGCTATGTGGACGGAACGTTTAATATAAACTTTCTGAATCTTTCTCCCGCGGAGAGGGCGCGGAATCTGGAGATTGCCAAAGAGGTGATCTTTTCCCGGACCAACGAGAAGCTGAAGGAATACTATTTTCCCCGGTCGGCCAGAGGGCAGGGAAGCGTATGGCAGCTTCTCATGGGAATGAAGTCCTGCGGGCTGAAAAATGACGCTCTGATGGATACCTTTTACGAGATCATCGGCGAACATTACAGAGCGGAAGGGGATTACGCGATCCTGGTTTTTCACGATAATTACGATGTGCCTGTAAAAACGTCGGACCACAACCGGGCCGGAGAGTCGGAGGAGCTGTTTGAGTATGTGATCTGCGCCGTCTGTCCTCAGGTCGGGGAATATGAACCGGGCAGGCCTGTGTGGGGATTTCTGTTCCCGCTGTTCTCCTCCCGGAGCGCGGACTGTGAACGTATCGCGGTGTTTCACGGGAACGACCGGAGTTTTCCTCCCCGCATTGCGGAGAATGTAATGGGGTGCGAACCGGATTTTTGACAGGAGACAGGATGGATTTATGAAAAAAAGCAAGCTGCGCTCTCTCATTCAGGTGATGCTGGAGATCGGATTCTTCGGATTCGGCGGCGGTACGGCGCTGATTCCCGTGATCGAGAAGAGAACGGTTGGAGAGAGGGGCATAGTCAGTGAAGAGGAATTCAATAAAGAAGTGATGATCGCCAGCATTACGCCCGGGGCTCTCCCTGTGGAAATTGCCACCGGCATCGGTTACTCTGTGGCCGGAAACGCAGGTATGATCTGCGCTGCCGCAGCCATGGCGCTGCCGGGCTCTTTTCTCATGCTGTTCTTCCTGGCATTGCTGTCCGGAGTGCCGGAAAGCGTGCGGCTGCCTGTCCGGATTCTGGCTGCGGTTATTTCTTTGTATATTATTTATGTGCTCCTCCGGTACGCCGCGGGGACGCTGAAGCAGGCCAGGGGTTCCGGGGAAAGATATCTTTATCTGTTCATCATTCTTGCCGTGTTTTTTCTTTCCGGGGAGGAAAACATTTATCAGGCTTTCGGGCTTTCCATGACGCCGCTGTTTTCCGTTTCCACCATCCAGATTCTGGGCGCCGCTTTTTTTGTGATCTTTTTTACAAAGGGATATCTGCGGAACTGGAACCGTTCCGTACCTGCGCTGGCGCTGGTGGGATGTTATTTTCTCTGCGCGGGAGCGGCCCATGTGCTTCCCCGTGTTCTGGAGCCTTATCTGGCGGGAGGCATGGTGATTCTGGCGGGGATCGGGCTGATTCAGGGAATCCTGGAAGCGCCTCAGAACAAAACATTTCCGGTGAGGAGACTGGGCGCCGCCGCGGCGTGCTGGGCGGTGTTTGCGGCGGTCTTCTCTGTTCCGGCGGCTCTGGTTTTTTCCGGAACGGCGCCGTTTACAGGGAAAGGGTTTTTGTCCTCCTTCATGTCCTTCGGAGGAGGGGACGCGTATCTCACTGTGGCCAGAGGTCTGTTTGTGGACAGTGGAATGATCAGTCATGCCGATTTTTACGGTACGGTAGTGACGGCTGCCAATGTTCTCCCGGGTTCCATTTTGTGCAAGGTCCTGACGGGCGTGGGATATATGCTGGGATTTGAAAACGGAGGGTCCGTGTTCCGGGGAATCTGCGTGGGAGTGTGCGGCTTTGCCGTAAGCGTGGCTGCTTCCGGCGTGATTTATATGCTGGTGCGGTCCCTTTATGAAAAGTATAAAAGGCTTCCGATCTTCGGCGTGATCCGGCATTTTATCAGGCCGATCATTTCAGGCCTGCTCCTGAACGTAGGGGTTTCTCTTTATCTGACAGTGATCAGGGATTTCATAGCTGAATGGATATGAAAAGCTGCCCGTTCCCGGTGAATGCATCACCTGAGAAGGAGCAGCTTTTTTGATTCTGATTGTTTTTCCTTTACGGGCAGCGTGGCTTGATTTTTCTGGCCAGATAGATCACCGGCGTGTCCAGCAGGCTGGTGAAGATGAAGATCACATAGCTGGAAAGGAAGATGGAGATCAGCGTGGGCAGCTTATGTACTCCCAGGAACGCCGCGAAATTGAACAGAAGGGAGTTCAGAAACTGGGAAATCAGGGTGGAGCCGTTGTTCCGGAGCCACAGATAACGCCGGGAATCGCCGCAGCGCTTCTCTGTAAATTCCCACCATTTGTGATACGCCCACACGTCAAATTTCTGGCAGATGGCGTAGACCACGAAGCTGGAAAGCATCAGGCGGGGCGTGTTGGAAAATACAGCCCGGATGCTGGGCATGGCCCAGTCAGTGGGGGCGGGGGTGAAGGTCAGCCACAGCTGGGAGACCAGGGTAAAGATGAGAGAGGCGGCGATTCCCATATTCACCGCCTGATTCGCCGCCTTTTTGGAAACGGTTTCGCTGAGGATATCCGTTACCAGAAAGGTGGAGGCGAACATGACGTTTCCCAGAGTCTGCTCCATGCCGAAGGCCTGAATGACGATCAGCACCTCGATATTGGCCGCCACGGTGGCAAGTACCGTCCAGCAGTACAGCCCTCTGGCTCCCCAGAGGCAATGAAAGGCGAGAACGCCTCCGAAATATAAAACAACCGATAATAGTAAAAGAATTTCGTTATGCATAATTTCTCCTTAGTTTTGTTTTGGGACAGGATGGTTTCGAACTGTCCGTCTCCTTTTTGGGACAGGGATGATTATAACAGGGAGGAAGGGAAAATGCAACAAAAAAAGTTCAGTATTTTCCGGCGTATAAGAAGTTCGCATAAGAAATTCGGTATTATCCGGAGTCCGGTGTTTTCAAATAAAAGATTTTGAGGTAGAATACACATATGGATTTTTAACGAGGAGGAAAAAGAAAATGAGTATTTCTGTATTGTCCAATGAGTTCCTGGAATTGAAGGCGGATTCCGCGGGAGCGCAGATGGCGGGAATCCGTTCCTGTTACGGAAATGATTTCCTGTGGGAAGGGAATCCCAGGTACTGGAAGGAGCAGGCGCCCAATCTCTTTCCCTATGTGGGACGGCTGACGGAGAGCTCCTATATTCTTGACGGAAAGAAGTATTCCATGAATATCCACGGCTTTGCCAAAGCCAGCGAATTTGAGGTGAAGGAGGAGGCGGGAGAGCTGATTTATCATCTCTCGGAAAATGAGGAGACGAAGGCGCGGTATCCCTTCGATTTTGATTTCTTTGTCAAATATCGCTTAGATGGCTGGTCCGTGGAGGTCACCTACGAAGTGGTGAACCGCAGTTCCGGGATAATGCCTTTCGGTCTGGGCGCTCATCCGGGCTTCCGCGTGCCTTTGGCCGAGGGGACGGAGTTTACGGATTATTATCTGGAATTTGCCCGAACCTGTCATCCGGACCGGGTGATCTATTCTCCGGAATGCTTTCCTGTCGGGCGGGACGAGTCCTATCCCCTGAAGGATGGAAGGATTCTGGAGCTGAGGCATGATTTGTTTGACAATGACGCCATCGTGCTGAAGCACATGGCGGATCAGGTGACATTGAAGTCCGATAAAACGCCCAGATCCGTCACGGTATCTTATCCGCAGATGCATTTTCTGGGATTATGGCATACTGTCAGGACAGACGCGCCTTTCCTGTGCATAGAGCCCTGGGTTTCCCTGTCCTCCAGACACGGCATGATCGAGGATCTGGCCTGCCAGAGCGATCTGATCCGTCTGTGGCCGGGGGAGACCTATCGGAACAGATGGGTGATCACCATCCATGATGAAAAGTAACAGACCGGAGATGGAAGTCCGGGAAACAGAAAAAAGATGATCAGGAGGAAAAGAATATGAAGATTATAACGATTGACGCAATGGGAAAGCAATGCCCCATTCCGGTGGTGATGACCACGAAGGCTCTGGAGGAGCTGGAGGGTCCGGCGGTGATAAAGGTTCATGTGGATAACGAGATCGCGGTGAAGAATCTGAGAAAAATGGCGGATAATAAATCCATGGTCAGCAGCGAGGAAAAACTGGATGACCATCATTTCGTGGTATCCATAGCGGCGGACCCGGAGAGTGCGGCGGAGGAGTCCGGAGAAACACAGGCGGACTGTTCCTGTGCTCCCATGGCGGATGCGCCGGAAAATCTGGTAGTGGCCATCGATGGAAGCACCATGGGAAGAGGGAACGACGAGCTGGGAAAGGTTCTGATGAAAGGATTTATTTTTGCCCTCAGCCAGCTGGAAAAGCTTCCGAAGACCATTCTGTTTTATAACGGCGGCGCTACGCTCACCACGGAAGGTTCGGATTCTCTGGAGGATCTGAAAGCCATGGAGGAGCAGGGCGTGGTGATCAAAACCTGCGGTACCTGTCTGAATTATTATCATCTGACGGATAAGCTTGCCGTGGGAGAGGTTACGAATATGTACGATATTGTGGAAACTCTGGCGGGCGCCGCGAAGGTGATCAAACCGTGACCGGAGCCTGAAAAGCGAATCCGCGGAGGGGGACAGCCCCCTTTTTGGCGGGGAAAGAAAAAAATAAAAATCACAGCCGGGACTGTCGGTAAATGCTGACGGAATGCGCCGTATGGAGATTTATAAAGAAAATTCCTCCATACGGTGTGCCGTTACGCAGTTATCCGACGGTTCCGGTTTTTTAATTTACAGGAAATTCCGGGATTTGGAAAGGATAAAAAACGGACATCCCTCTGCTGTCTGCCTTAAACTGCCATTTGTACAAATAAACAGGAACGGAACGCAAAAATTTGTTGAATATTTTGAGAAAACAAAATACCTGTTGTTATATTTCACAGAATACAAGACTGATAACATATATACATTGACATTCTGCACAAAGCATCATAGAATGGCGAATGCGTTAACGTACTTGAAGCACACGGAACAGATGATGCAGGCGCGGAGGCATCCAGGACGGTTATTTCGGAGAGTCCGATGCTTCTGCCGCCGGAAAACACAGAGCGCATTGTCTGTAAGCGGATTATGAAGGAGGCAGTAATGCAATGACAGAAAAAAGGTATCTGAAATGGTATAACAAGGTTGGATACGGTTCCGGTGATATGGCTGCCAATATGATCTACGGCATGCTCACAAGCTTCGTTATGATCTATCTCACGGATACGGTGGGCATGAGCGCAGGCGTCTGCGGAACCCTTATCATGTTTTCCAAGTTTCTGGACGGGATCACGGATGTGTTTTTCGGTACGCTGATCGATAAAACCCATTCCAAGATGGGGAAGGCCCGTCCCTGGATGCTGTATTCCTCCATCGGAAATGCCCTTATGCTGATGGCGGTTTTTGCCATTCCCTCCGGGATCGGCGAAAAAGCACAGTATGCCTATTTCTTTATCGCGTACACGCTTTTGAATGCAGTATTCTATACGGCGAATAATATCGCCTACGCGTCCCTCACCTCCCTGGTCACGAAGAACGGGGATGAGCGCGTGCAGATGGGCTCCATTCGATTTATGTTTTCCATGATCACCAATATCGGGGTGCTGTCCCTGACGGTCAGACTCGTGCAGATGCTGGGCGGGGGAGCCGCAGGATGGAGAAACGTTGCGGTCATCTATGGAATCATTTCGGTGGTTGTCAATACCATATCCGTTTTCTCTGTAAAGGAGCTTCCTGTGGAGGAGCCGTCTGACGGCGGACAGGAGGAGAAAAGGGAGAAGCCGGGGCTTCTGGCGTCCCTCAGGCTTCTGACTGCCAATAAATATTTTATTATGATCGCCCTGATCTACATCCTGATGTATCTTCAGATCGGCGGCATTACCGGAGCGGGAGTTTATTATATGACTTATGTTATGGGAAATCCGGCGCTTCTGGGCACCTTTTCCTTTGCCAATATGGGCCCCATGATTCTCGGACTGGTTCTGACCCCCGCCCTGGTAAAAAAGTTTCACGGAATCTATAAGGTAAACCTTATAGGAGCGATCCTTGCCGTGATCTTCCGTCTGGGTTATATTGCGGGAGGCTACGCCGGCAGTCTTCCGTTCATGCTTGCCTTTTCCATGCTGGCGGGCTTTGCCACGGGTCCTCTCACCGGGACGATGAACGCCCTCATTTCCGCCATATCCGATTATACGGTCAGAACTACGGGGAATCATATTGAGGGCGCCATGTTTTCCTGTTCCTCTCTGGGTATCAAGATCGGCAGCGGATTTGGCTCCGCGCTGGCGGGGATTCTGCTGGAGGCGGGCGGATATGTGGCCAATGCGAAGACACAGCCCCCGTCCTGTATCTCCATGCTGCACTTTATCTATCTGTGGCTGCCCCTGATCATCATTTCCATGAACGCGGTGCTGTTATATCTGCTGAAGGTGGAAAAGGCCAACGCCGAGTGGGACAGGGCCCATGCCGTCAGTCAGGAATAATCGAAAATAAAAATTTTATCATTCGCTGCAGAACCGTCCCGGTATATTTCCGGGGCGGTTTTTTCAGCGGAACAGAGAATAGAAAAATAGACATTACAGAAAAAATTACACTTGATAAGACAGGGGGTCAGTCAATATAATAAAGGAAAAGAAGGCCCCATTGACGTCAGAAAGTGAAAAGGAGGAGAGAGATCATGACGGGAAAAATGAAGGTTTGCGTATTAACCGGAAAACAGAAGCTGGAGTGGACGGAGCGGGAGATTCCTCAGCCCGGAAAGGGAGAACTGCAGATTAAACTGGAATATGTGGGAATCTGCGGCTCCGACCTGCATTTTTATGAGGAAGGTCAGCTGGCGAACTGGACGCTGGACGGGCCTCTGGCCTTGGGCCATGAGCCGGGCGGTGTGGTGACTGCCATTGGGGAGGGCGTGACCGGATTTGAGATCGGGGACAAGGTGTCCATAGAACCGGCGGTTCCCTGCGGCAAGTGCGAGGACTGCAGGAAGGGCCATTATAATCTTTGCAAAAATGTCCGCATGCTGGCTATCCCCGGCGAGCGCGACGGGGTGAATGCGGAGTACTGCGTCCATGACGCAAGTATGTGCTATAAGCTTCCGGAGAATATGTCCACTCTGGAGGGAGCGATGATCGAGCCTCTTGCAGTGGGAATGCACGCCACGGAATTATCCAATGCCAAAGTGGGAGAGACCGCCATCATTCTGGGGAGCGGCTGTATCGGACTGTGCACGCTGCTGAGCCTGAAGGCCCGTGGAGTCAGTGAGATCTATGTGGCGGACGTGATGGACAAGCGGCTGGAGAAGGCTCTGGAGCTGGGCGCTACCCGGGTGTTCAACAGCAGAAGAGAGGATATTGTGGAATTCGCCAGGACGCTTCCGGGCGGCGGAGCGGATCAGGTGTACGAGTGTGCCGGGAACCGCGCCAGCACTCTGCAGACCTGCAAGCTGATCAAACGTGCAGGAAAGGTGACTCTGGTGGGCGTATCTCCGGAACCGATCCTGGAGCTGGATATCGCGACGCTGAACGCCATGGAAGGGACGATTTATTCTGTATACCGCTACAGAAATCTCTGGCCCAAAGCGATCGCGGCAGTGTCCTCCGGCCTGATTCCGGTGAAAAAGATCGTGTCCCATGAGTTTGATTTCAAAGACTGCATTGAGGCTACGGATTACAGCCTGAATCATAAGGACGAAGTGATTAAGGCAGTGATTAAATTCTAATTTTTTGATTGTTTTTTCGAAGGCTTGATTTTCTGATTTTAATTTTTTGATTTTTTCAGTTTTGATTTTTTCGGTTCCCCAAAGGAACTAAGATGAAGTGAGGCAGGGGCCGGAGCCCGCAGTCTGCTGCGGGACATCCGGCCTTCATTTTGAGAAAGGATGGGGATACAAAGGTGATTTACAGAGCATGCCGTCCGGGAATCGCGGCAGACTTATTCGGCAGCTGGAAGGAGGGGATTATCTGGTCCTGCCTGCAGGGAATCATGGGGAGGATTTATACGGACGATCCTGAGAAGCCGGGGAGCGCCGCGGCCGTGCTGGGAGAGTATGCGTACCTGGCCGGGAGGCCCTGTCCGGAACTGCTTTCTTTTCTGGAGTCGAGTCATGGAAAGGAGATCGTTTATCTGGTTCCGGTGACTAAGGTCTGGGAGGAAGAGATCCTGCGCCATTTCGGCAGCCGGGCGGAAAAGGTGATCCGGTTTGCCATAAAAAAAGAAGCGGATTTTTGTCGGGATGCGCTGGAGAGAGCTGTGAGCGGTCTGCCGGAGGGCTATTCCCTGGGGCTGATCGATGAGAAGCTGTTTCGGGAATGCAGAACGATGGACTGGTGCAGGGACTGGACGGCATACTATTCCGACTATGAAATGTACCGGAAATGGGGACTGGGAGTGGCGGCCTTCCGGGACGGAGAACCTGTCTCCGGAGCGGCCTCCTACTGCGGATTTCAGAATGGAATCGAAATTTCCGTCAGCACCCGGGAGGACCACAGGCGAAAAGGGCTGGCTTACGCCTGCAGCGCGAAGCTGATCCTGCTCTGCCTGGAGCGGGGATGGTACCCCAGCTGGGATGCGGCCAACCGGTGGTCCGTGGGACTGGCTGAAAAACTGGGGTATCATTTCGACAGGGAATATGCGGCGTACCGGCTGCCGTGATTTTGCCCCGGGGAGACTCCGCAGCAGTTCTTCTGCTTCCCGAAACCGGAGGATAAGTGTTACGCCGACTGCATTTTCCGGTACTGCAGCGGAGCAGCCCCCGTTTTTGCCTTGAAAAAGCGGGAAAAGGAGCTGATGCTGGCGTATCCGATTTTCTGGCTGATGATCTCGATGGAATAATCGGTGCCTGCCAGGAGGGCCTTGGCCATGTTGATCCTGGCCTTGGCGATGTATTCGTTCAGGGACATTTCCAGAATTTCTCGTGTAATGTTGTAGAGCGAGGTTTTACTGATATAAAAATGTTTCGCGAGGTCGTCGATGGAGAGCTCCTCTTCCAGATGAGTGTCAATGTAGCTGCAGATCTTGGAGACCGTCTGGGAGTGGCGCTGGTAATTCACCGACGCGGTTTCCTGCCTTTTGGCAAAGTACAGCTGGTTTACCAGAATGAGAAGCTGACACAGCTGAAGCCGGGGATAAAGGCGCTTCAGCCGGAGAAGCCCGGATTCCTCAGAAGGGGCCGAAGACGACGCTTCCGGCTGGTGAAGATGTTTTTCCATAGAATCCAGAAGAAACAGAATTTCGGGAATCATGTCGGAGGAGGGCTTCAGAATCATGCAGTCCTCCCCGTGTCTCAGAAAACATCCCAGAAGGTTCACCTGGGAAATTCCCAGATCAGTCACCAGCTCTGGGGGACACATGAGGACATAGCGGTCACAGAGGCCTGAGTCCCTGACATAATCGATATAATGGAGAGACATGGGGTTCAGGAGCAGGATGCTGTTCCCCGGAATAGGGTAATCGCCGGATTCCTGCCGGCAGATCAGGTTGTCGGAACGGGTGAAAATCAGCTCAAACTGGGTATGCAGATGAAAGCTTTTTTTCTCCGTATAAGGAGCGATCTTATGTTTTACAGAGAAATCTTCCGGGAAAATTTCCTGGTAGCGGGCGTACTTCTGATTCATGGGTGTTTCTCCTTGATGGGCAGAGCTTATTCTTCCTTAGAGAACGATGCCGGGGCCTGCCGATGCATGCTTTTGTTTTATTGGTTAAAGCGACAAAAATGATTACGGATTGCTGCGCTGCTTCGCAGCTCCCACAATCCTGGCATCATCATTATATAAAAGATGAAAAAAATTCGCAATGCTTATTCTGTGCCGCTGTCGTTTATAATGCAGGGCGGATTCTGCAAAATATGAATAAACGGTAAGATTTCCTGATGAAATGGCAAAAAAATCAAAACAGAAACTGTGTATAATCTGTTTATATCGCAGCAAATAGACACCGCAGCTAAAAAGAAAAGGAGAAGGTGAAGGTTTATGGAAAAATTAAATTATGAGGTTCTGGAAAAAACAGGTTATGAGGGTTACATTCTGAAGGAAGCCCCGGAGAAGATCCTGCAGTTCGGCGAGGGAAATTTCCTTCGGGCATTTGTAGACTACTGGTTTGACATGTCCAATGAAAAGGCGGGCTGGAACGGAAAAGCCGTTCTGGTACAGCCCATTGCCCAGGGCCTGACCTCTTACATCAATGAGCAGGAAGGACTTTACACGCTGTACCTCCGGGGCTCCGAGAAGGGCCGGAAGGTGGACGACAAGCGTGTGATCTCCGTGGTGAGCCGCTGCCTGAATCCCTACGAGGAGGCCGGTTATGAAGCCATGATGAAGCTGGGCGAATCCGACGACCTGGAATACATCGTTTCCAACACCACCGAGGCAGGAATCGTGTACGATCCCGCATGTCAGCCGGAGGACAGACCTGCATCCTCCTTCCCGGGCAAACTGACGCAGCTTCTCTATCACCGTTTTCAGTGCCAGAAGAGTCCGCTGGTGATTCTTTCCTGCGAACTGATCGATAATAACGGCAAAGAACTGAAGCGCTGCGTGGAGCAGTATATTCAGCAGTGGAACCTGGGGGAAGAATTCAAAAACTGGTGCGATACCTGTCTGTTCTGTTCCACCCTGGTGGACCGTATTGTTCCCGGAAGAATCCGCGATCCAAAAGAAAAAGCGGCGCTGGATGAGGCCAACGGTTATCTGGACGATCTGACGGACGTGGGCGAGTGCTTCGGCGTGTGGATCATCGAGGGACCGGCGGAGCTGGAGGAGAAGCTTCCCTTTAAGAAAGCGGGCCTGAACTGCCATGTGGTTCCCGACGTTACCCCCTACAAGAAGAGAAAAGTAAGAATCCTGAACGGCGCTCATACCGGATTTGTGCTGGGCGCGTATCTGGCAGGCTTTGATATTGTCCGGGACTGCATGCATGACGACGTGATAAAGAACTTTATGAATAAAATGCTCTACGATGAGATCATTCCCACCCTGACTCTGGACAAAAAGGATCTGATGGAGTTCGCGGAGGCTGTGCAGGACCGGTTCAACAACCCCTTTGTCAATCATGAGCTTATGAGCATCAGCCTGAACTCCACCTCCAAGTGGAAGGCCAGAAATATGCCCTCCTTCCTGCAGTATGTGGAGGATCAGAAGCAGCTGCCCAAATGCCTTACCATGTCTCTGGCGGCTTACATTGCCTTCTACAGCAATGACATTCAGGAGCTGAACGAAAAGGGTCTGGTGTGTGTGCGCCCGGCCGGCAATTCCTATACCGTTTCCGACGACCGCTGGGCTCTGGAATTTTATTATGAGCACAGGAATGACGCCCCGGAGGCGCTGGTACATGCTGTTCTTTCCAACGAGCAGATGTGGGATCAGGACCTGACGAAGATCGACGGCTTGGAAGCCGCGGTGACCGAAAACCTGAAAATGATCCGCACCGAGGGAGCGAAGGCGGCTTACGCTTCCTGCCTGTGAAAAAAGGACAAGGAGATCGCCATGGAAAAAATGATTCAAATTCATCCCGGGGATAATGTGGCGGTAGCGCTCACGGACCTGGAGGCGGGAACTGTGGTGGAACTGAACGGACTGACAGTTACGCTGAAGGAGAAGATTTCCCGGGGACATAAAATGGCTTTGAAATCTCTGCATCCGGGAGACGATGTGATGAAATACGGCGTTCCCATCGGTCATGTGACGGAAGAGATTCAGCCCGGAGAGTGGCTGCACACCCACAATGTAAAGACCAATCTCAGCGGAGAATCGGAATATCAGTACCATCCCACCCACCCTGTACTTCCTGTGATGGAGCCGGAAACCTTCCGGGGCTACAGGAGAAAGGACGGACGCGCGGCGATCCGCAACGAGATCTGGATCATTCCCACGGTGGGATGCGTGAACGGCGTGGCGGAAACTCTGGAAAAGGAAAATCAGGATCTGGTGAGCGGTTCCATAGACGGACTTTATTCTTTTTCCCATCCCTACGGCTGCTCTCAGACCGGCGCGGACCATGCCCAGACCAGAAAGCTTCTGGCTGCCCTCACCCGGCATCCCAATGCGGGAGCGGTGCTGGTGGTGGGACTGGGCTGCGAGAATCTCACCCATGAGCAGTTTCTGGAGGAACTGGGCCCCTACGATCCTGACCGTGTGAAATTTATGATCTGCCAGCAGGAAGAGGACGAGCTGGAGACCGGGAGAAAGCTTCTCGAGGAATGCGCCGCCTATGCGGCACAGTTCGAGAGGGAGGACATTCCCGTGAGCGAGCTGGTGATCGGCATGAAATGCGGCGGCTCCGACGGTTTGTCCGGCATTACGGCCAACCCGGCTGTGGGACGGTTCAGCGATCTTCTCTGTTCCAGAGGCGGAACCACCATTCTCACGGAGGTTCCGGAGATGTTCGGCGCGGAGGCCATGCTGATGGACCGGTGCGAGTCACAGGAGGTATTCCAGGCTGCGGTGGACATGATCAACGGGTTCAAGGAATACTTTATCAGCCATCATGAGGTGGTTTATGAGAATCCCAGCCCGGGGAACAAGGCGGGCGGAATCACCACTCTGGAGGACAAGAGCTGCGGCTGTGTCCAGAAGGGCGGAACGGCTCCCATTGCGGATGTGCTGGGATACGGGGATCAGGTGAAGAAGAAGGGACTGAACATGCTTTACGGTCCCGGCAACGATCTGGTTTCCGCCACGGCTCTCACAGCGGCGGGAGCGCATATGGTGCTCTTTACCACAGGAAGAGGGACGCCTTTCGGGGCGCCGGCGCCGACGGTAAAAATTTCCACCAACAATGAACTGTTTGAGAAGAAGAAAAACTGGATCGATTTTAACGCGGGAACGATTACCCTCGGGGAGAGCATCGACGCGGCGGGACTCCGTCTGTTTGAATATGTGCGCAGAGTCGCGGAGGGCGAGCCGACCTGCACGGAGAAGCATGGATTCCGCGATATCGCCATTTTCAAGGACGGCGTCACTTTATAGAATCAGGCCGGGAGCATCACATATTTTTCAGAATCTCTGTCACGGAACCGTGCTGCAGCGGTCTCCGACAGTAAACGTAAGTCCAGCTAAGAAATGTCAATAGGTAAAATGAAAAATGTATAAAAAGTTTTTTTCAAGCGGCTGATGTAAAAAA
>CANQUG010000068.1 GCA_947626985.1 uncultured Lachnospiraceae bacterium
TCATATTTTGGAGATCATCCGGATTGGAGTGATGTGAACATTGCGAATGGACTGATGGAAGAAAAGTGAAATGAGCGCATAGTAGATGTGAAAGAAAGGTATAAGAAATCGTCAGTAATATAACAGGGAACCTGTTTCAGGTTCCCTGTTCAGCTGTTTATCCGCCCAAAACTGTCAAAAACGAAGCAGCAGCACCCAGTCCGTTCCGTCTGCATATTTGGTCACGGGATGAAAAACGGTCTCGCTGCAGCATGCAACAGGCCCCAGATAGCTGTAGACTCCGTTGGCGGGATTCATCCAGCGGGCCTCCGCTGTCCTGCCGGAGAGGAAAGAGAGATCCAGTGCGAAATCCTCCCCCAGATAATCGTAGCAGATCAGGTAATCCGGTCCCTCGAACACGCTGATCCGGTGATATTTCTCCTTTTGGCCCCAGGCCAGGCGGTGTTCGGCCGGATGGCCGTTTGTAAAGTCCACGGAGGTCATGAGGAAGACCAGGTAACCCATTTGTCCGCTTCCCTCATGGTGCAGGGCGGCGGTCCAGAGGTGTTTGACGCCGAAGGATCCTTCGGTCTGCTCCGGCAGGAAAAACTGCATGATGGCATTGTGGCCGTAGGTATGTCCCATGGCGCCTTCCAGGACGGACCAGTAGGCGTAGCGGCGCACATCGCACGCCTGCCAGTAAGGCTGGGTGCTGTCGTGAAGTCCCTGGACGATCCATTCGTAGGAGGGCTCTCCGTCTACTGTGGGCTTGAGGGGAATCATGGCGGCGTCCCGTTTCACATAGCGCCAGTTGTCTTCGCCGAAACAGGTGTCCGAGGAGAGGGCGTCGTCCCAGTTTCCCATGCTGAGCTGGTCATATCTGCGGTGACCGGACTGGAACATATTGAAATCCAGCCAGGGTTCTTCGTGGAACCATTGGGAAGAGGAAGTGCGGCCGAAAGGATGATAGCCGATCCGGTGATGGGGGAAGAGCTCTCTCATACGCCTTCCGAAGGCGCGGAAAACCTCCATGCCTTCGCTTCCGCGGACGTCGCCGCCGAGAATCCAGATAATGTTGGGTTTGTCGCTGTAGCGGGACGCCAGAAAATCAGCGTACTGCAAGGCTTTTTCCACTGTGAGGGAGCCGTCGCGCACAAAGGAGCCCCAACAGGGCAGAAGTCCCATGTAAAGGCCGAGCTCCCGGGCAATATCGATGATCTTATCGCAGTTTTCCCAGTAGGATGGGAGAGAGGGATCGTCGGCAAGAATGCCGTCTCCGCTCAGACAATGGACCAGTGTCGCCTGAATGACACTGAACTGCTTTTCCTTTCTGTTTTTCAGATAAATCTTTGCCTCGTCGGGGCTGCACTTCTGGAAGAGAAGCCAGGCCGTGTCGCCCATCCAGAAAAAGGGGCGGCTGCCGTTTTTCAGGTAGCGGTTGTTATCGCTTACCTGTAATTCTCCGTATTCCCAAAACTTTTTTTCCATAATTACCTCCCTGGGAGCGACTGGCTCCGGATGATCGATCGGCTCTGTCCCGGTCAACCTCCCATTTATTTTTTGCATCAGACAGAACCTCCCTGCTCATTCTCCATATACCGTTCTGCCACTGCCTCCATCACATTGGCAGCTGCCCACAGATTGTAGCTGAACCAGGAACTGTATCCGTTCCCGTCGCTGTCCCGTTCTATCAGTAATCCGTCACTGGGGCACCACCTCTCTGACAAAACGCCGTACCGTCCATACCCTGTCTTTTCCGGATACAATTCCAGCGTCTGCATCATCCACGCCGTGGAATCCAGTGCCCGTTCTCTATAATAACAATCTTTTGTCACATCCGCAAGGGCATACAGATCCGTATCCACCAGCACCCCCATGGGATGAATATGGGCGTTGGAAACAGATGTCACAGAACCGCCGCAGGCATTCCATCCGTCAGCGAGGGGCTTAAACTCCGGTCTGGTGGGGTAGGCGTATCTCCACAAAAATTCATACTCCGCCCCTTCCTTCCAGAATTCGAGAAACTCCGTTTCTCCTGTCTGCTCGTAAAGCAGACGGCTTCCCCGGATAAACGCAAGATTTCCCTCCTGGTCAACGGACTTCCAGGTGTCCATAGGTGCGCCGTAGCAATTCAGATTCTTCACAAAGGAATGGTAATAACGGAGGGCCTTTTTCGCCGGTTCCAGATAACTCTTTTCCCCTGTCAGATCAGCAAGATAGGCCAGTGCGGGAACAAACCAGCATCCGGCAAACCCGCTCCAGTCCATCACTTTCTTCTCATGGATGGAATAGGTATATCCAAACGCTCCGTCTTCTCTTTGCAGTTCCACCACCGTATCTAATACTTTCCGGCTGACTTCCACCCACCGCGCTTTCCAGGGATGACCATGTTTCTTCAGATAATCCACGGTTTTCAGTGTATAGTGCACTGCGCTTCCCACTGTGTAGGCACAGTGACAGTCTTTTGTCAATCCATAGTAAGCCCACCATCCATTTACCCGGCTGCCGGACTCATCTATGGGCGCCATCAGATCGTACAAAAGCCCTGACTTTTCATTGTAGCAGCCAGCGATCCGATCCAGGCAGGTCTCTCCATCCATGGCACAGGACAAAGGCTCTTTGGCATCCTCCTTCAGCAGGTAACGGCTCAGCACCAAAGGATACGCCAAAATCGCGCCGCCGGTCCAGCCGATCTCCACCACATTTCTCCATGGCTTGAGGATGGGATTCTCAGGCGGACGGCAATTTTTGTTGGTATACTCGCCCGCTTCCTTATCATAATTTTCATAGCAGAAGGTATCCAGCATTCCCTGCAGCGCTTCCCGGAAACTCTTTTTATATTCCGCCCGGCGGTGTACCTGTTTGTAAACTTTCCGTATGATGGGATGGATGGTGGTTCTTTCGGATCCTTCCTCCACATAAATGGTTCCGCCGGCCTCCGCCTTTCTTGCCGTGTCCCGAAGGGATGGATTTCCGTGGGAACGCCCCACTACAGTTACCGGATCATTAGTATACCCCAAAGTCACTCCGAAGCGATCCGGCAGCTCCGCAAACACCCCATTTCTGATATAGGACAGATCTTTGCCTGCCCCATTCTCCAGTTCCGAATATGGCTGAACAGATATCGCTGCCGTTCCCTTTTTGCAGCAGAGAGCAGACAGCGGCATGGCTGCACGATCCGCGCGGTATTCCCATCTTGGGGCACAATAGGTACACTCTTTGTGCTCGTAGGTCAGAAGGGGAAACTCACCGATCTTCGCCTCTTCCGCATGATTATCTCCAAAAATATTGCAGGGGATCACATGATAATACTCTTCCTGTTCCGGCAAAGAAAGCTGAATTCTTAACTGTGTCTCATAATCTGTCTCAAAACCGGCCGTATAATCCAGTCCTTCTTCTGTCCGTTTCCAGGTTCCGTAATAGTGTCCCTCTCCATTGAAAAAGGAAAAACCATCTTCTTTTATTTCATCGTCCGGAATTTTTTTCCAGATGTTCTGCTTTTGATAATAGAATTCTAAAACCAGCTGAAAAGACTTTAATTGAATCTGCATCTCATACCTCCGTATATTTCAAAATCCTCTTAGTATCTATTATATAACAGAATCCGCAAACAGACTGCCGCACGCTCCGCTTCCTCTATGGATGGCAAAATGTCAGTTTTTTGCACCCATCCATTTACCGGATGTGAAGAAAAACTTCTCTCCTGAATATCTTTTTATCCCTTTAAACCGCTGCTGGCAATTCCTTCCACGAAATATTTCTGAGCCGCAAAGAACAGGACGATCAGCGGTATGACAGCTACGAATGCCATGGCGAGCACCTTTCCCCAGACAACTACAGACTCGGCGTCCAGAGAAAGTCTCAAAGCAAGTGATACAGTAAATTTCTTTACAGAGTTAATGTAAATCAGGGAATTGAAATAATCGTTGTATGTCCACATAAACTGGAACAGCGCTGCGGAAAACAATGCCGGTTTCATAAGAGGAAGCAGAATCTGCCAAAATACACGGAACGTTCCGCACCCATCGATATACGCCGACTCATCCAGATCCCTGGGCAGCCCCCTCATAAACTGAATCAATTGATAAATAAAGAAAGGATAGCAGGCCAGAATTGCCGGAACATAAAACGGCAGATAGGAATCCAGCCAGTGGAATTTGTTATACAGCGTATATCTTGGAATAATGATCACAGAGTTTGGCAGCATCAAAGTGGAGATCAATATCGCAAAAAGTATCTTTTTCCCGGGGAACTGAAATCTTGCAAAACCATAAGCTACCAGCGAACAGGAAACAATGGTAAAAAGAGTTGTGGGAAGTACCAGCAACGCCGTATTGATAAAATATTGGGAATAAGGGATCACCGTTCCATTCCATCCATCAATAAAGTTCTGGAAACTGAAGGTTGACGGAAGGAGGCTGATATGCCCGAAAATTTCATCGTTTGTCTTAAAGGCCGCAAAAAACATCCAGATGATCGGATATAGCATAATAAAACCGATCGCAAAAATAACCAGGTAAGAAAGTACCAGATTTAATTTCTTTTTTGCTTTTCTTGTCATGGTCTTCCCCTCCTTTAAAATTCTCCTTCATCTTCATAAAATACCCAGGAAGATGAAGAACGGAACAAGAGTAATGTGACAACTAAGATCAGGGCAAACATTACCCAGGAGATTGCGCTGGCATAACCCATCTTAAAGTAGGAGAAACCTTCTTTGTACATTTTCAGTCCCATAACATAGGTTGCTTTCATCGGACCGCCGTTGGTAATAACGGATGCGGAGGTATACGTCTGAAGTGCATTGATGGTCTGCATGATCATGTTGAAGAATATGATCGGAGTGATCTGCGGAAGGGTAATATAGATGAATTTCTTTATTTTTCCCGCACCATCTATGGATGCAGCTTCATATAAAGAAGAAGGCACTTGTTTCAACGCGGCCAGAAACATCACCATAGAAGAACCGAACTGCCAGATCTCCAGGGAACAGATCGTAATAAGGGCAACCTTTGGGTCTCCCAGCCAGCTGATTCCCTTGATACCGATGGCGCCAAGCATGGCATTGACCACACCATTATCCATGAACATAACTTTCCACAGCATGGCAATGGCGATACTGCCGCCAAACAGGGACGGAATATAATATAATGTACGGATCAGATTGATCCCCTTCAGATTTCGATTCAAAAAAACTGCTATAGCCAATGCCAGGATCAGCTTTCCGGGCACGGTCATCAGAGAAAATTTAATGGTTACCCACAGAGATGTAAGAAATTCTTTATCTGCAGTAAACAGAGTCACATAATTCTGAATACCGTTCCAAATCGGTTTGGAAGTAATCTGATATTCTGTAAAAGAATAATAAAGAGAGCTTATAAACGGATAGAGCTGGAGCACAATCAGTCCAATCAGCCACGGAGCTATGTAGATAAACGCCTGATAGTCGCGCTTACGGTAAGAACGAATTTTTTTCTTTTTATTCATAAACCTTTTACTCCTTTCTGTAACCTCCTTATACGATGAAGATTACGGGGTATTAAATTTATGGCTGCCGCATATAGACTGATGCGGCAGCCATTTAATACAGCGTTGCATTAATAATCAAATAATACTAACCCGTCAAAAGGACTCCATTATAAGTCCATTTGAACGGCTTCACCGGAAGGTTATACTGTTCAGTCAAATACTCCGCAACAGGCTACGAGACATGACTTAACATGTTTTTAGCTTCGAGGATACAAAAATTACTGAATGAGATCTGCCAGCTGAGCAACAGTATCTGCTGCTGCATCAGCCGGTGTGCTTACGCCGTAACCAACGGTTTCGATTGCGTCAGTAACGATTGCTTTCCCTTCCTGAGAAGATGCATAACGGTCAGGCGTCAGACCGCCAAATGCGGAACAAATATTAGCAGCGTCCATTAAAACAGCTTCCAGAGTGCCGTCTTCCTGGCAGATTTCTCTTGCTTTTTCAGTAGCAGGTACGGATCTTGTGCATGCCAGTGTGGACATGGATTCCGGATTATTGAAGAAATAATCAGCAAACACCATAGCTGCGTCTACGTTTTCACAGGTAGAAGATACAGCAATGATCTGCGGGCAGTTTGCGGTCCAGCCTGCATCCAGAGCGCCGTCCATCATTGGAAGATTTCCTGCGATCCATTTTACGCCTTCACATGCGGACATCATAACATTCATTGTAGAAACGTGTGCAAATGTGCAGACATATTTGCCATTGATCCAGTTTGGATCAGACTGAAGATTGTCACCATCGTAAGCCGCACTGTAGGATGCCGGAGCTACTACTTCGTTCTCATAAAGAGCCTGGATATAGTTAAGGCATTCTTCCATCTGCTCTTCTGTGATATTCAGAACACCATTCTCCACATCATATAGAGTGGTTCCCATAAGCTGTTTTGCATAATTGTAGAATACAAAAGTAGCAATATAAGATTTATTTGCACACAGCAGATACATTTCGCTGTCATACTCACGAACCAATCTGCCCCACTCGATCAGGTCATCCCAGCTGTAATCAGCTGTGAAATCAATGCCGATTTCCTCTGCCAGATCCTGGTTTACCAGAAGAGCCGGTCCTGCAATACCTGTGGGAATACCCAGCTGTTGGCCATCATAATAACCATTGATCTGCCGTCTTAAGAATGCGTCATCAAATTCAGAGAAGTCAAATCCGTTCTCATCATAGCTTACAAAGTAATCCGGGTTTGTTGCCACATAAGTAGGCATGGTTTCCGGGTCGATCTGGATTAGATCCGGAGCTGTTCCGCTCGCCAGCTGGGTAGCCAGTTTATCATGATATCCATCACTGCTGCCGTACTCAGCTTCAATATGGATATTAGGATAATCTGCCTCAAAAGCTTCAATTACGCTCAAAGTTGCCTCCAATCTGTCATCACCGCCCCACCAGCTGAAACGAAGAGTAGCTTCCTCTCCGGTGTACTCTTTCTTCGTATACTCAGCATCCTCGGCCGCGAATACAGTTGTGAAACTGCCCGATACCATTGCCGTTACTGTTAACACTGCTGCAATGTTTCTTGTGAATTTTTTCATACTGAAATCCTCCTTTTTTTTCGATTACATCGTATCTTCTTTCAGATAACGGGATTATATCATAGTCTCCTGGACTTTATAAGGATTTCAAATTTTGATTTTTACTCTTTTTTTGCTGCGTTTTCAGAAAAAAGGTATCATCTTTTGCTAATTGTTTTTTCCAGGGGGATTTTAAACTTCATACAAGTCCCCCAACCCTTCTTTGCCAGAATTTTCAGCTGGCTTTCTTCACCATAGCGCAGGAGCAGACGCCTGTTTACATTGGTAAGGCCAATATTTTTGCTGTTCTCATCTTCCAATCGCTTTCGAAGCTGAGCGATCTTCTCTTTGGTCATTCCAATTCCATTATCGATGACAGAGAACAGCATCCAGCCATTTCTGGAATGAACCCGAATCTTAATATACCCTTTTCGAGAGCTTTCGCGGATTCCATGCAGGATACTGTTTTCCAGGAGGGGCTGAAGCAGAAGCCGGAGCATTTGCGCATCCATCCATTCTTCATCAATTTCATAGTAAATCAGAAATTTTTCTCCCAGGCGGTACTGTTGGATTTGCGCATACTCTTTTAAATAACGAAGTTCTTCTCTCAAAGTTACCAACTGCTGTGGATTCGCCAGGGCATATTTCAGAAGATCCGACAGATCGTGCAAAATCTGATTGATTGTCGTAGTATCTCCCGTTATTTTCCTGGTCTCCAGCTCCACTGTCTGAAGGGTATTAAACAGAAAATGGGGGTTGATCTGATACTGCAGGGTAGATAATTCCATGACCTGCTGCCGGTACTGTCTCTCTGCCAGCTGTGTATTCAGATAAGATGTTTTCAGGAACATATGCAGGATATTGTTCATGATCACCCCATACTCATCCTTTGGACTTCCTGTCTCCTGTTCCGGAAAAATTCCCTGCTCCGCCTTATTGAACAGATCCAGGGTATACTCGATCTGCCGGAAATTCCGCCGTGTAGTAAAGTAGGACAGCAGAATCGCGATCACGAGGTCCACCAGGAAAAACAGCACAAACATACCAAACAATGGCATCAGCTGGGAAAACCACACGGATTCCGGAATCAGGGAGACCAGATAGATCTGATAAAGGCTGTAATAATCCGTCTGCACCAGATAATATCCATTCCCGATGCGCAGCCTGCTGCCGTTTTTAATCCTGTCAGGATTCTCCAAAAGCAATTCTTTCATCTGCTTCAGATTTTCCTCACCAACCTGTCGTTTGGAGTCTGCTATCAAAAGATTTCCTGACGCGTCAAACAAATACAGACCTTCAAAAGCATTTCTCGACATGTTGTCCAGATTTTCCTGAAGCCTCTTCAGATTCAGGTTCATTACCACAACGCCATCCTGGATCAGTGTACGCCGATAGACAGAAAGTACCTGGACATTTTCCGTATCTCCGCTGTTTCCCCCATCAGAAATGGAAGAGATCAGTCCAAGACGGGAGATTCCTTCCGCATCCTCCGGCATCTCCCGATATACAGAAAGCCATCTCTCATCCGCCTCTGTCAACGGTGCAGATTTCAGTTCCGAAGAAAAATAGGAATCATACCCATCAAAATACAGATAGACGGATGACAGATAGCCGTGAGAATCCACAATACTCCTTAAAATCGTATTGATGCAGCGGACATAAATGGCATCACCGTAGGAGATTTTGTTACCGCTCTGGAGAATTTTTTTCAAGGCAACCATCATATTGGAATCGTTTGCCATTCGAAGCTGCATCTGCATGACACTGTTTATCGTCTGATCCAGCTGGCTGTGCATCGCCTCGACAGAGTTTGCTCCCTGAATCTGTAAGGCTTTTCGTTCCTGTCTTGCCATCAGCGCGCCAAAGAAAAGGAATGCGCAGACAATGGGAATCAGTAAATACAGCACATACTGCAGCGTCCTTCTGACAAAAAACCGATGCATCATGATTCTTCACCTGAAATCTGTTCCCTCCGGTACTCGCTGGGAGGGATCCCATAATACGCCTTAAATGCCCGGGTAAAATTCTTGGGATTATCATAGCCTACATAGTAGGCAACCTCGTAGCTTTTACAACGTACATCCGAAAGCATCTTACAGGCATTTTCCATCCGGATCTGCAGCAGGTAATTGGAAAAATTCACGCCGCTGCGTTCTTTGAAGATCCGGGATAAGTAACTGGTTGACAGCCCCACAAGAACAGCGGCATTCTCCAGAGATGCGTCTCTGAAATTCTCCTGCAGATATTGCATGATCGTTTTTACCACGGCGTCATTGCAGCCGGATTCCCCTTCCCGGGAGTCCTCCTGATTCTGACTCCGATTTCGATCCAGATCTTCCCTTATTTTGCCAAAACAGGTGACCAGGTCTTCATACCCGATAGGCTTTAGCAGATAATCCACCACGTGATACTGCAAAGCTTTTCGAAAATATTCATAATTCTGATGGCTGCTGAAAAGTACAATCTGTGCATTAGACAATTCCGCCGCCCGTTTGCAGACTTCCAGTCCATCCATTCCCGGCATCTGGATATCGCACAGGATCACATCCACGGAAACCGTTCCTTCCTCCAAAAAACGGATGATTTCCTGTCCGCAGTGAAACTGCCCCACCACTTCAAATCCGATCTGTTTCCACGGAAACAGGTAGGTAATTCCTTCACAGATTTTTTCTTCATCATCTGCAATGATCAAATGGTACATAACATAAAACTCCCTCTTTTGAAACTTTTTTCTGGTTGAACAAAGCGCGTCCGGGTAACCCATATATGGACTTTCAATCTGTTCGCTTCTGTCTATAGTTTAGCATAGAATGATGTTGGGGGCGAATAAAGTTTTTTTACTCGCCTCATCATTGGCAGCACCTTGAAAATTTCACACAACTTTGAATGCTTTTGCTTCAGCCGTCTCATTTTATCCTTTTTGGGAAAAATCTGGATGCTTTTCCTCATAGTCAGACCGCTAAAATTGGATTTTGAGCATAATGTCCCCTTCCTTTCCGGAAAGTTATCAGCTTGCGGATATTCAGTGCAGCTGCTTTCCCCTTTTTCTTTGAGACGGCGCACGGCACCATCAACCACAGTCTGCCCGGAAAGGCATCTCACCAAAAGCTGATATTCCGTAACACCATCAAAATCCTGCCCGCTTTTGTGCGGGAGATGGGAAGTTTAAGTCACTGCACGACATATATAGCGGCCCAGCTCAGCTTTTTGATGTTCGCTTCAATCATCATGGAATCCATACGGCGTATCCCTGGGCTGACATTCCAAATATTTCCGACCAGGAATTCTTAAGAGCCTTTTGCTCCCTTGCAGTCAGTCCGGAAGCACTGTCACAAAAAGACAGCTGCCGTGATGCATTTGTCCGAAATGCCATATTTTAACCACATTTCTGATGAATTGAGTTGATTATACCAGAAAAATAATCATTTTTATAGTTGTGTGTGAAGTTTTCAAGGTGCTATCAGGGACAATTCTTATTTGACCTCAACATCATAGAATAGCAGAAAACAGAACTGCTTTGCGGATGATGCATATGGCCGGGCGCCGAAAGGTGCCCGGCTTTTAGCGTGTTTTGTGTTGTGACGGCGCTGTATTGATTTTTTGGGTTTCGTTTTTTCGTTTTTTCGGACCTTTTGGGATCTTTTTGGATGTCCGGAACTGAGACAGGACGGGATGCATTTAAAATGCTATAATTTGTAATAGATAATATATTATTCAAAATAGCGTATAAATGGCATTTATAGATAATATAATAGCTAATAATAGTTGGCATGATACTGCAGTTGATGCAGGGATGTGGGAGCTGATGGTATCCTGCCCCCAGCCGGGAGAAAGAAGATGAATGAAGCCTCACGGCAGGAAAGCAGTCTGCCCTGTTATCCAGTCCGCGGTCGGAAAGGAGAAGATTATGGCAAAGGCATACGTATGGGAGACTCCGGAGGAGATGGATCTGGCTTTGGCAAAACGCGTACGGAACATCCGGCGGTGCCGGTCTATCTCCCAGGAAAAACTCAGCCGGCTGAGCGGAGTCAGTCTGGGTTCCATTAAAAGATTCGAGACAACGGGACAGATTTCCCTGGTATCGCTCACTAAAATATCGGTTGCCCTGGGCTGTGGAGACGAGATCCGAAATCTGTTTGTTCAGGTTCCCTATCAGAGTATCGAGGAGGTCATACATGAAAACAGGTAAGCATTTGAAGGTGTTGTATAAAGGCCGTCCTGTGGGGACTCTGGCGCTGACTCAGCAGAAGATGTGGAGAATCTGTTCCGGTGGATGTGCTTTAATGTATTTGCTCATAACAGGGATGACCATTCTAACAATATAAACCGGCCAGGCGTTCGTATTTCACGAAACAGCCTGGCCGGCGTCTGTATTATCTTTATCTGTTTTCGGGTGTGCCCCGGCCTTTTTAGCAGGTTGCCCCGCCCTTCACCTTTTTCTCAAGGATCTCCTCTTTATTGATCTCAGCATGCAGAAGCTTGTCCTCCACGTACTGGAATCCCAGACGGTTCACCGTATCGGCGAATCGTTCGCCGCTGATGCCCTCGTTGCGGAAAAGCAGAATAGCCCGCTCCACGGTTTCCATCACTTCCTCCTCGGTGAGGAACAGTTTGGAGAGAGGAATGCCGTGGGCCGTCTTTTTGCCCCAGCGTCCGCCGATGTAAATCTTGTATCCGTTGGTATATTCCTCGGTTACGCCGAAAGGACATTTTCCCTTGCAGCGTCCGCAGCCGTTGCAGGCGTCCGAATTCACCTGAAGCATACCGTCCTTCATCACAGCCACCTTGATGGGACAGGCGTTTTCCACCTGGCATTTCCTGCAGCCGCGGCATTTGGAGAAGTCAAACATGGGAACCCGCTGGCCGATGATTCCGAGGTCGTTCAGGTCCGGCTTCACGCAGTTGTTGGGACAGCCGCCCACGGCGATCTTGAACTTGTGGGGCAGGGTGACCGTATGATAACCCTTGTAGAACCGCTCGTGAATCTTGTCGCTGAGGTCGAAGGTATCGATCAGGCCGTACTGGCAGGTGGTACCCTTGCAGGAAACCACAGGACGGACAAGGGAGCCTGTGCCGCCGGTTTCCAGGCCGTGCTCTTTCAGAAACGCGATCAGAGGATCGATATTTTCATATTTAACGCCCTGGATTTCCATGGTGAGACGGGTGGTCATGGTAACTTCGCCGCTTCCGAAGGTTTCCGCCGCTTCGGCTACCGCCCGGTGCTCTTCCGTGGTGATTTTTCCGTTTCTGGTGATTACACGCACATTGAACACGTCGTTGAAACGCTTGTCCTGCAGGCATCCTAGACCCTTGACACGTTTGATCTCCTCAGGCGGAAGCTTGCCTCCCTCGGGCAGAGCGCGCCGGATTACGTTGAAGGTTGCGCCGCCCTCCAGAATCTTTGTATTGGTAAAGCCAAGGGCTTTCAGTTTGTTCTGCGTGAGATAGGCTCTCTTTCCTTTGGCGCAGACCAGGAGAAGCTTTTCCTCTTTGCCGTATTTTTCCGCTTCCTTTTCGGCTTTCGTCAGGTCAAACCAGGGTGCTCCGGGAAGCGCGGGAGCGGGCTGGGCGTCGATGAGCGTATAGTCTTTGGCAGCTCCGGCGGCGTATTCCGCGGGTGTGAAGCTGTCCAGTCTGCCGCTGAGCTTGTTCAGAAGAACCTCACAGGCGGCCGCGAAGGGATGGATGGCGGTGGAGAAGGGCGGCGCATAGGCGAAGTCCATGGTGGCAAAATCATCCGCCTTCAGTCCGGCAGTGATTCCCACTACAGCAATATCCGCCATTTTGTCCACAGCGCCTGCTCCGATGATCTGCGCGCCCAGCAGCCGGTGGGTGTTTTTATCCGCGATCAGCTTGGTGACAAAGGTATCGGCGTCGGGATAATAGTGCGCTTTGTCGTCGCTGATGGTGAGTGCGGTGATCACGTCAAAGCCCGCGTCCTTCGCCTGGGCTTCCGTAAGTCCTGTTCTTGCGGTGTTGAGATCCGCGGCAAGCTTTACCACGCCAGTGCCCAGGCAGCCCTGGTAGGGGCTCTTTTCTCCTCCCAGAGTGATGGCGAGAGCGCGGCCTGCGATGTTGGCTGTGGAGCCCATGGCGGACCATTGTCTCTGACCGGTAATGCGGTTTTTCACCATTGCGCAGTCGCCCACAGCGTAGATGTCGGGGAGATTTGTTGCTGCGTATTCGTCGGTGAGGATGCAGCCCTTTTCCATTTCCAGACCGGTGTCCGCGAGGAAGCCGGTGGCGGGACGGATGCCCAGGGAGAGGACGGCCAGGTCAGCGGAAATGTCTCCGGCGGAGGTCCGGATCCCCGTCATTTTTTCTGTTCCCAGGATGGAGACGAGACGGGTTCCCACCAGGATCCGAAGGCCTTTTTCCTGAAGCTTTCTCCGGAGGTAGTCTGTCATTTCCGGATCAAAAATATTGGGCATCAGCTGATCCGCCATATCGATGAGGGTGACGGACAGACCCTTTGCCATAAGGTTTTCCGCTATTTCCAGGCCGATAAATCCGCCTCCGGCCACCACGGCCTTTTTGCAGTTTTCGGCATAATTTCTGATGCTCACTGCGTCGTCGGGAGTGCGGACGGTGAATACGCCGGGAAGGCTTACGCCTTCGACCGGGGGAACGATGGGTTCTGCGCCGGCGGCGATTACCAGATTGTCATAGGAAACCTTTTCGCCGTGAACGGTGATGGTTTTTCCCGCGGGGTCCACTGCGGTGACTTCGCTTTCCGTATGTACGGTGACTCCTGTGAGCCCCATGAATTTCTCCGGAGTATTGACGATGAGTTCTCCCTGCGTTTCGATTGCGCCGCCCACGTAGTAGGGCAGGCCGCATCCTGCGTAGGAAATGTCTTTTGACTTTGTGTAAATGACGATTTCCCCGGAGGGGTCTTCGCGTTTCAGCTTTGCCGCGGTTTTGGTGCCGGCCGCCACGCCGCCGATGATTACGGTTTTCATGGAATGGATCCTCCTTTGATATAATTTTTTCTTTTGTTGTACTTGATTATAGCACGATTTATGATAAAATCAAATTATCATTTATTATTGACTGATAAAAGACAACAAGCTCCGGGATGCGGAGCGGAGGAGGGACTATGCTGGATTTTCGCGTCAGGACATTTCTGACTCTTTACAATGAAATGAATTATCACAGGACGGCGGTGCTGCTGAACATGACGCAGCCCGGCGTTACTCATCACATTCATTATCTTGAAAATTATTATGGCGTGAAGCTGTTTGCCTATGACGGCAAAGTCCTGCAGCGCACAGGAAATGCGGAGATCCTCAAACGCCATATTGACAGCATTCTGTCCGAGGAGAGGGAGATTCTCAGGGAATTTTCCGTGCAGGAGAATCTGGTGCTGAATGTGGGAGCTACCAAGACCATAGGCGAGTTTGTGCTGGTGCCGGTGGTGAGAGAATTTCTCAGGGACGAGAATCACAGCATCAATCTTGTGGTGGACAATACGGAGAATCTGCTGCGGATGCTGGAGAACGCGGAGCTGGATTTTGCCGTGGTGGAGGGCATTTTCGACAAGTCCAAATACCCGTATCATCTGTACAAGAAAGAAAAGTTTGTGGGAATCTGCGGGAGGGATCATCCCTTTGCCGGGAGAAGCGTGGAACTGGATGAGATTTTCCGGCAGACGCTGCTGGTGAGGGAGGCGGGCTCCGGCACCAGGCGGCTTCTGGAACAGGCCATGGCGGACCGGGGGTTTTCTCTGGAGCGTTTCCGGCGGGTGATATCTGTAGGAAATTTTTCCGTGCTCACGGAAATGGTGGCCAGGGACGGGGCCGTTACCTTTGCCTATGAGCCGGTGGCGTACAGTAATCAGGAGCTTGCCACCTTCTCGGTGACGGATATGGAGATTAAGGGGGAGTTCAATTTTGTATACTGCAACAGCGGGATCGGCCAGAGGAAGATCCGGCAGCTGTTTGGAGAGGAATACTGACGGGACAGCGGGCCGTTCGTCATTGATCCAGAATTTTAAGGTGGAACATATGGAGTTTGTTCCATGGTTTCTGCCGGATTATTCGTAGCATATACTGAATGCCGGACGCATTTCTTCAATTTGTCTGCGGGACAGGCGATATTTTAAAGCAAGTGGCATCCAGTTATCTTTTACGGTCCGGATGATTTTATCGGCATATTTTTCCGCGTCTGTTTCAGATATGCCAAAGCGCGGAGAAACCTGTACGGCAAGTTCGAGGGAAATACGATTATCCTCTTTATCCACATTCAAGGCCAGCTCGTCGCCGTATGGAACGGGATTTACATCATACAGCGGAGATAATATCCACCCTCTTTTTGTCAGAATGAATGCGTGATTCCGAAGGTGATCGTCCGTATTGGTAACAGTCATGTTAAACACGATTCGCTTCCACAATTCAGTCAAATCGGCTTTTGGATTTGCGCCGTCAGATTTAATAAACGCTGCCAAATCCAGATAGCTTATACCATCTTCTGCCGAAGCTCCGTCCATTTTTCCGAGCAGGGTCATTGCAGAGGCGAAATGAATTCTTTTGTTTCCCTGGCGGTCAAATCTTTTTATGAGAAATGTACTTCCAAGATTGGAAAATTTTTCAAGTTTTGACTCTGGCACATTTAAATCGCACATACGGGCAAGGTCCTGTACGATTTTTTCCCATGCGCCGGTATCATTTTCATCGTTTCTGGAAGGAAATTTCGCTATCCATAATTGTCCTTTTTCATCAGCGACAGTTGCTTTTGGTCTGGCGCCTCCAAGAGAGGATCCCGGTCTGATAAGCTGATTCAGCCATTTTTCCGGCAGTCCGGTTTCATCGTTTTCGAAATTGCGGGATGCTTCTTCCAGAGTGCGAAGCGATGTCCACGGTGGAACGGCTGTTCCTTTATCGTTGGACAGAAAAGCGCCTTCAGGTTCCTGGCGGAAACGGATGCCTCCCATACGGGTTTTATCATAGACGCCGAGGAGGTAATCACTGTCGTACAGCTTTTCAGGCTTTCGGCCTTCTTTTTCAGCGAGTATCCGCTCCCGTTTGTTCATAAGAATCCGCCCCCAACGGTCCGGAGAGGCGTCCGCAAATAATCCGAAAATTTTTTTCCCTGCTGGAAACTGCTTTCCGCTGAATGGCTGCAGTTCAGGATTAAGATGGATGGAAAGTCCGTTTTTTTTCAGCCATTCTGTATCATATTCAAAGGAATAATTTTCTCCTCCTCGGATAATGTTCACATAGAGTTTCCCCAGCAGTTCCGGTTTATCAAAACTGAAATCGTCGTACACATAGATAACTTTTTGTCTGGCGGCCACTATTTTTTCCTTCTTGTCGCGCGTTTTCTTGTTATAAGCTTCAGATCCTGCATTTGTCTGCCCATTTCGTCGTCTCTTGCGATGAGAAGAAGATCCTTATCCATATTATTGAGCGCGTGCAGTACTGCGGCATAGATTCCCACAGCAACAGCGGGATTCCCGGATTCTACTTTCCAGAGAGAGGAACGGCTTATTCCTGCGCGTTCAGCTACAAGCTCTGCAGAAAGGTCACGCCTGAGACGGGCCAGCTTAATCTGTTCGCCCATAGTTTTCAGAATATCTTCGGTTACCGGCAGTATATTGTATGCCGCTTTTCTCATTTAAAGTCACCGCCTGTTTTTGATTAATAATGTTTTTTATTATATACATTAATGAAATTTATGTCAATAATAACAAACGTTATAATATTACATTCTGGCAGCAGTGAAGTATAACAGAGGTATGTGCCGGACGCAGCTGCAGCCTTTTTCCGTTTGCTGTTATAGTAAAATATAACAGCAGCACACGCTGGACAGACAGAAATGATATAATGCCTCTTTTCTATGGAAAGAAATGCCGTACAGGTATTTTACATTTTCAGGATGAGACTGTATGATATAAAATACAAAATACCTGAAAAATGTCCGGAGGTTCCTGTATGGAAAAAGAAAACGTCATGGGTACGGAAAAAATGAGCAAACTGATCCTGGTCACCGGAATTCCGCTGATGCTCAGTCTGCTCATCAATTCGCTTTACAATTTTGTGGATTCGGTTTTTGTCTCCAGGGTATCGGAGGATGCCCTTACCGCTTTGTCTCTGGCCTCTCCGGTGCAGTTCATGGTTTCGGCTCTGGGACTGGGTAACGCGGTGGGGCTTAATGCGGTGATCTCCCGGGCGCTGGGAGAAAGGCGGCCGGACAAGGTGCGCTCGGCGGCGGATGCCTCCATATTTATCGCGGTCTGTTCCTGGGTGATCATTGCGGTGTGCTGCCTGATTTTTGTAAAGCCGTATTTTTATTGGCAGTCCGGCGGAAATGAAGTGATTGCCGGGTATGGAAGGGATTATCTCACGGTCTGCATGCTGTTCTCCTTCGGGCAGATGGGGCAGTGGGTGTTTGACCGTTTTGTCATTGCCAGCGGGCGCTCTCAGCTGTTTCTTTTTACGCTGTCCGCCGCTTCGGTGACAAATCTGATCCTGGATCCCATCTTTATTTTCGGGTGGTTCGGACTGCCCAGGATGGAAGCCCTCGGCGCCGCCATCGCCACGGTGATCGGTCAGTGTGTGGGCTGCCTTGCCGGAATTTTCATCAACAGGCGGTGGAATAAGGATATTCCCTTCGGTTTTACGCTGAGGCCGGACCTGCAGAGCATCCGCGCGATTCTCAAGGTGGGCGTGCCCTCCACGCTGGTGCAGATGCTCACTTCCTTTGTGAGTATTGCCATGAATTCCATTCTGCTGGCGTTTTCCTCCACTGCGGTGGCGGTTTACGGGATCTGCTCCCGTCTGTACGGCATTGTCACCGTGGGAGTCCACGGCATTGACAACGGGCTGATTCCCATTGTGGCATTTAATTATGGAGCAGGGAAATACGGCAGGATCGACGAGGCCATACGGTGGACGCTGATCGACTCGGTATTTCTGTTCCTGCCCTTTTTTGCCGTGCTGGAGCTGATGCCGGGGGTGGTGCTTACCCTGTTTGACGCTTCGCCTTTTATGCTGGATATCGGTATTCCCGCTCTCAGGATTCTGGCGGTATCTTATCTGTTTTCCGTGCCGAACCTGGTTTTTGCCGCAGGGCTGCAGGGCCTTTCCCTGGGGACGAACAGCATGGTCCTCACCATGACAAGGCAGGCTGTTCTGCCCATTCTCTTTGCGCTGCTCCTGCGCTTTTTCGGAAATCTGACTCTTCTGTGGACCGCCTTTATCCTGGCGGAAACGCTGGGGCTTCCTCTGGCGCTGTATCTGTGGAGACGGGCGAGAAAGGGACTGTCCGATGCAGCGGTCGCGGAGGGCCGCTGACGGGGGAACTTTGTTAGATATCTGCGGCAGATGGAGCAGCAGACAGAAGCGCTGGAACAGCCGGGTAACTTTGTCACTATAGATATCTGCGGCAGAAATCCATCATTGTCATAATGTCCGGTTCCTCCGGATAGTGCTTTTGGTTGCCTGTAATGAGTATGGCGCCGCAAAATTTGGCGACCTCATAAAACTTACGGTCAGACGGATCCGCAAATGGGATATCAGGCAGTGGTTCCGCAATGACAGAGAGCCCATTTTTTATGATGGGTTCCAGAATGGAATTGATTTCCCACTCAGCAAAAGGAAACTTTTTGTAATGGAGGACGCGGTCATATTCTTCAAGGATCCTGTAGTCATAGCAGACTGTAAACTTCCGGGAGAAAACGGCATTCAGGATCCCGCTGGCGTTCCTGCCGGGAGACCATAAAGCGGAAACCAAAATGTTGGTATCCAGGACAATATTCATTTTTCAGGGCCTCCGTTTCTCGCATCTGCGATTATGCCTTCAATCTCTTCGTCTGTCAGGAAACCGGCCTTTGCTGCTTTACGGCGCATGCTGTTAAAGGCGATCATTGCTTTTGCCTGACGAACGGCTTGTACCACCTCGTCAAATGCACCCTCCGGGATATCGATCATCAGTGCGGACGGTTTGCCATTGTTGGTAATCACAACCTCGTCTCCGGAGGAAAGGGTCTCCCACATGCTTTTGGTATCGGTGCGCAGATCACGGACAGAATAGAAATTCATAAAATCACCTCCTGACGACAGTGTACACAATTGCGTCCACAATGTCAACAAAATTGGGAATATTCAGGGAAACTCCTATCCATGAAATACCTCTTGAAAAACGAACGGATGTTCGATATAATAGCACCACAGGAAACAAATAGCGGGAGCAGGTATCGGGAATGGATGGTGATCAGCATGGGGTTTGCGATTTTTGCGGAGGAAGAGCAGAGGCAGGAG
>CANQUG010000069.1 GCA_947626985.1 uncultured Lachnospiraceae bacterium
CATCTATCTCATCCGATACAGTAAATATCTTCCAACCTGAAGCTTTGGCCTTTTCAATATCTTCTGCCTGATCTTCGGTCATAAATCCTATCTTCTTCTCAATCCACGCCAACTCTATTTCAGCAATGACTTCTCCGGATGCATCTGCCAGCTCATAACCAGCTTCTTCCGGAGCCGGAATGCCACGCGCTTTACATTCATCGGCAATACTCTTGCTGATATCATCAAACAGTATGGATTTAATCTCATCCCAGGCTTCCACAGATACTTCAACCGACGCAACATCCTCTGCTGCGGTCTCCACCTTACCAATAGGTAATGCTGAATACGTCTGATTGTCCAGTCCTGTGTAGCATACAGCAATGAACTGATCATCAAACTGCATTACATTGGAGAACTGCCAGAAACCATTCCACTCCTGTTCATACTTATCTGTTCTGGAATCTTTACGATCATCCAACACCGCACACACTGAAACAGCTGCATTTCTGTCAGCCTTCATCTTCGCTGCCAGAATTCCGGCATACATATAAAGATGGGTATTATCACTCCGTGGACTCCACGTACCGAAGAATGTTCCCGGCTGCACAAAATCATCCTCTGTATAATGAGTCGCTCCGTTCACCTTTCCGGTAACATCATTCCAGTTGATGAAATCAATGGTGCTTGCTGCCTTCGTCGGCTCCAACAGTGACAGCGCAATTCCATGTGCATGCGCTGCAAATAACTTATCAGATCCATCCATTTCCAGATATCTCATCAGCAGTTCCATTGCAGACATTTTATTCGGTTTTAAAGTATCTGCTTTGGCTGCACTGATCGTAGGCTGGTACATCTTTGTGCCGGACGGCATCTTCTCATAAGTCAATGTAGGAGTGAAATAATCTCCCTGCTGTGTAAACACAGATTGTACGTCTCTCCAGCTGAGGCTCCATACACGATATCTTCCGCTTCTCCGGATTGCCTCTCGCTTTAAGGTATCATCTGCGACTTTATCCTTATGATAGATAAACCCATCTGTGAAGATTGCGACCGGAAGCTTATCTGATTTCCCGACAGGGCTGATGATGAAGTCCGGCTTGCAGCTTACTTTGACCCCCTGAGTAGCATCAAGTAATACCTGAGGTTCAATCTCCCAAGTCTGATCATTGATCTTTAATATGTATCCTTCCCTGCCAGAAATAAGCGACTTAGAAATATCCACCTTGCGGTTCTCATTTCCCATTTGCGCAAGAGCTTCCACAAATCGCCGCTCCAGTTCACTGTCAAACAAAGAATTGACGGGAACACTGGCCAGCTTCTCAATCTTTGTCAGATTGTCTTTTCCGCTCAAAATAGAACACAGGATCCGAATTGCCGTGCTGCGTGAAATATCGCCGATATTCTGGCTCTGCCTATACGCGTACAGGCAATGATAGCAGCCATCCTTCTGCGGATCCTCTTTGCAGGAGCACTGCTCCAGCTTCTGAAGAGCACGCTCAAAGATGTCGATGAGCGAATTTTTTTCATTCATCAACTGCTTCAAATATCCCGTACCACCAGGAATGGAATCGTATATTACAAGATACTGCTTCTGGTAATCAGCATCCGGAACCGGTACCTCACTAATTGTTGCCCTCAGGTGATCCACATTGCCAAAATATTCCTTCATTCCAAGCATGAAAGCGGCTGTAAATGACTCTGTTCGTACATTGGAGGAATCCATTGTAGTGGCCGGGATCAGAATACGCAGTGCCTCCGTTGCAAACTCACGGTAAAGGAATAAGCACTCTTCAAAGGGATCGTTGCCAAATGCAGGCATCTTCCTAGTCTTACAGTAGAATGTATGCACTTCCTTTCCATGATCCGGCTGAATCTTTCCACAATACTTACAGATCTTGAAGCCCTTTCTGACATCCTCAACACCGGATACAGAAAGCTTCTCTCCCACCATATCACTCTCGCCGAAATTGATCTCTCTGAGAGTAGCCTTCTTTACAAACTCATAACCGAACGCAAATTCTTCATTATCCATCTGGTAAGCGCTTGAAATATCATGGTCTTCGTCTACATCTACCAGCAGCTGCTTGCAGTAGAATACGTTTGACCGGTCATCGCTCTCATCAGAAATAAGGCTCTTGGTATAATCCATATTGGAATAGACCATCTGAACCTTCAACATATTGCGGGCTTGTCCGGAATCCGCCCATGCAGGGCTTCCACACTGCGGACAGCATGCAGTATTCTTTCCAGCTTCTTCAATCTGCGCATGAGAGCAGTTTGGGCACAATCTCCACTTTGCCGACTGGGAGCTGGTCAGATCGATCTGATCTATCGTCAGCTTTCTTCCGTCAACGTAAAAGCTGTTATTTGGCGCAAATTCACTGATAGCTGCAGAAGCACTGCGGCTGTATTCATAAACAGACTTTCTATATTTTTGCTTTGCTTCGCCTTCGCCGGCATCTGCCTCGTCCTTACGATAAAGAATGGCCTTCAGAATAATTCCGGCCTCCGGGAAGGCATAGTTTGGAAGCAGTCCTTCATCAGATAAGAAATTAAACACATCTTTCTTGTTCAGTTCCTTTAATACATTGATGAGAGCTGCTTGCTCTGCCTTCAGTTCTTTTATCTCATCCTCATAGGAAGAATCCTTCGGCTTGCCTTCCAAATCCTTCACCATGTCCTTCAGTTGCTTTATACTTGCTGACAAAGAATCTCTCTGCTTTTTCATCACCTCAAAAGCTTCAAGGATACTCATATGCATTGGACTCTTTTTGAGGCGGTCTCCTTGGGCAAATTCTTTCAGTTCCTGCTTTGCCGTATCATCCAGGTATTGAACAAACAGCTGGATGAAAGAATTCAGCAGATGCGTAAGGTTATTCTGCACATAGCTAAGGAAATTAAACGGAAATATGTCCATCGGATGGTTCTCTAATTTCCCAAGAATAATTCCAATATTTTTAGGAATAGACTGTTCCGGCACTCCGCGCTTCACCCACGAATCCATGCAGTAGGCAACAAATTGGCGTTCCAAAACAGCAGAAGCCTTCAGGAAGATCTTCGGTGGCTGCACGTTGCCTTCCATCATATCCAGCGGATCCGCATAGAAGTACAGATCGTGCGGTTTCGCAGCTGCAACAGCCAGCGTCAATGCATTTCCATCTTTACGCCCAGCGCGTCCGGTACGCTGCAGGAATTGTGCCTGAGCCGGAGGCATGCTGCAAAGGATGACGGTGGAAAGGTCACCGATATCGATACCCATTTCAAGCGTTGGCGTACAGGACAGAACATTCGGATCCCAGACTTTCTGTCCATCCTTACTCCGCTTGAAATCCACCTCCAAAGCTTCCCTGTCCTCCCTCTCCAGGAGGCCGGTGTGCTCCTTAGCATTTATCCTGGCGATATCACCGGATGTGAAAAGCTTTCCGTAATAATCCAGCTCATCACTCTCTGATGCTTCAAAAGAACCGTTGCAAACGCTTCTCGTGCAAGGTGCACCTTCCCATAAGTCCTTATTCTCTTCAGCAACAGCATGGCCGATTCCACAGGTATCGCACTTAAGCTGAATCACCTTATCCGTTATATACACACGAGCCTTATCCAAGCCATAGACCACATAATCCGGAGCAATCTGAATCGTTACCACCAGACCGGACTTCACCAGTTCCTCCAGAATAATCTGGCTGATCATTGTAAAAGTCGATGGCTCAGTCATAAATTCATCACAGCATGAGGAAATCCAGTCTGTGTACTTTCTCTCTGCCACCGTATCGAAATTAAAATTTCGTTTTCCTTTGGGATTATTCTGCTTAAAAATGAATCGTGGTGTATTTCTTCCGGACTGTCTTCCGGGCATCCAGCTCACGCGATCATTGGAAAGCAGATAGGTGTTTCCGTTTTCTTTCAAAAACAGATAGAATGCATCATCATCAAATGCACCATTCTGACGCATGATATTTACATAGCCTGCAACCATCTGCTTATATCGCTTCGCAGAGGTGTTCGGCAACGACCCGATTTCATTGGTCACACGCTCATGCACATTCCCGGCGACCTCAAGAAGTTCTTCCTCCTTGAATGACAGGCAGGAACAGCCGGACTTCTCCAGTGTTCGTCCGATGCGGCTTGTAAGTCCATACTCAAGCATGATCTCATAGGAGATCCTTTTTTCTATATCTGACATCAGCTTTTTGGCAAGAGCATCCTTACCCAGTTTACGATTCTGGATCATTTCCTCATAGGCACGCATCCAGGTCATATTCGGAGCAATGAAGAAACTGACAAAGCTTTCATCGTCCATCTGATCATGCCAGTAATCGATGAACCCCTTTGTGAAATCAGCAAGCGACTTCCCTGCGCCACCATTCTCTACATAGCGCTGAAGTGCACTTCTAAACCCAAATCTCCATGTTCTTGCATTAAAGAATCCAGCGCGATGTGCAGCATCTTGGACATTGTCGGAAAATGCCAGTGTCTTTTTGTCATCATTGAATTTTGATGCAAACAGCTGTGAGATGCTCGTGCTGATCTCCGTAGCGCTCCTAAGACCCATCAGGGAGATGCCGCGCTTTGATCCGCAGAACGGGCACACAAACTGCTTATGATTTTTAGAACCTGAAGTTTTAATCGGATTCGGGATCAGGACTTTAACCGTATCAGCTCCACAATTGTCACAAGATGCAGATGCGTCCTCGCCAATCTTTACCTGCAAACACTCAGGGCATAACTGAGCTTTTATGAACCCCCACGGACGATCGTTCTCCTTATGAGGGAACATCATCACGATTTTTTCATCCGCTTTAAAATACAGGTTATAGAATGCTTCCAGGCTTGTAATGGTTGCATTCATACGTTCACTTAATATCGACGTCCATCCGGTAGCTCCGCAATCACGGCAGTTTACCACAGGCAGATATTGTTTCGCCTGCTGAGTGTTCAAATCATGTGCTATGGAATATGTAACCATCTTCGGTGACACCTTTGCCACCAGACGACGCAGTTCCCTCATCCAAAGCTGAACCTGAACGTTTAAGAAAGGCCGCATACTTTCTGCCGATCCTGTTCTGGCATAGGAAATAAGCGCAAGTAGCGCATTTACAGCCTCTTCCGGCTCTTCCATCTCTTTCAGTGCCGGATAATTGACCTGCAATTCATCAACAATCGCTGATACTTGATAATAATTCCCCTTTATGAAAGAAATCATCGCCTGCATAAAGCTGTGATGCATCAACTGCTTACCTAAAGCGATCTTTCCCTCCGGTGTTGAAATATCGGTACCAGAAAGATTCGTCCAGGCCTTTACTGCCTCAGCGATATAGGCTTTCTCGTCATCCTGCTGAGTCAGAGTGATGAGTTTCCTAACCTGTTCATCTGCCGGAATTGTAAAATCTGTGATATCAGAATCTGCAAAAAACTCTGCTGGTAAAAGTCTATCCTCCGTGATGACTGCATTCTCTTCAAACGGTTCTCCAAAGATCTCCGATGCGTACTCAAGAATTCCTTTTCCGTTGTCTTTGGATCCCATCGTTGCAGATGTTCCGATGCAGCAAAGATAGCCTGCCGGTGTCCACAGACGAGATTTCAAACGTCGAAGCAAGCAGGCCAGATCCGTGCCCTGCGCACCATCGAAAGTATGTAACTCATCGACAGCGATATATTTCAGTGTATCCGGTGCGTTATCCTTCCAGAGTCCGGCATCCTTCGGACGAACAAGCAGGTAATCCAGCATCTTATAGTTTGTCATAAGAATGTCTGGCGGCGTATTAAGCAATGTCTCATGATCCGTGATGACATTATCTTCGCTCATCATACGACTCGGAGTATGCTCACGACCACCGACATACATACCAACAGTCACATTTCCCCGTAACTCCGGACTTTTGTGAATAAGTTCAGCAATACGCCTGGACTGATCCGTTGCCAACGCATTCATCGGATAAATAATGAGCGCCTTGATGCCATTCTCTCCACGATGCTGATAACAGTACTCCAGAATAGGATACAGGAAGCACTCTGTTTTACCGGAACCGGTTCCTGTTGCTATCAAAGTGGATTGCCCATCATCCCCTGTCAGTCTCTTAAAAGCTATATCCTGATGAACATACGGAAGGTATGCAGGATGGATCGCCTCGAAACAGTCCGGCATCTTCTCTGCCACCCGGAAAGGAAGGCGCACAGATACATAGGGTTCATGGTAAACAGAATCCTTTGTCTCCAGCATATTCCGGACGGAGCCTCTGAAAGGCTCATTCGTCATCGGAAATGTGGTCTCAATATAGTCCCCGATTCCCTTCTCTAATTGTTCTGCAAGTATGGATGGTAACATATATCGCTCCTTTGTTTCTTTCATTTACTTCCAAGTATTTCAAGTCCTTTAACTTTTCCTGCTCTTGAGATATATGAGGAAGCAGCTGCAAGAACTTCCTGAATCTTACTTGGCATCGGTACTGTTTTGCTTAAAGAGGGTTGAACAATCACAATATAACCAGTAATTTGTTTGGTGGTGCTTCTCAATTCCTTTATAAAATCATTATAATCTCCATTTAGTAACTTGCAATGCCCACCCTTACGTCTCTCCGAAATCTTATCAATAAATCTCCCTTTTGTAGTCAACCAAATAATAGATTTAACAGCTTGACCTGCCACATCATAAATATCTTCTACACTGGAATTGAAATTGACTGCAGTCTTTTTCTTCACATGGTAGAATCTGACTATCAATTTGTTCTCATCTTCTTGTATTGCAATGTAATCCGCCATTTCACCAGAACCATGATCATATAAAACATATTTATTTTCCGGATCCTGCAATAAAATATCTTGTAAAGTATCTTGAATAGATACTTTATCTCTTGTCTTTTCTGTAGGGTATTCAACACCTGTGTCTGTGCCATAACTATCCCAATCTATACTCACAATTTGACTCTGATCATAAACTAACGCGCTTTCTGAAATACCTTTATATATTTCAGCTCCGGAAATTAATGAATCATCATAAGTTTTGAACGAGATAGGATTATCGTCCAAGTAATCTGTGAGCCTGCATTTCTCCCTTCCAAAAGATATATATAAATTGCCTGTATCTGCTATGTATCTGCCTTGTAAATCACAGGTAAAGCTTTCTGCAACATTATCTGCTTCAATGCAAAAACTTATTTTAGACGGCTCAATTTTTCTGATATGAATTGAAAAATCTGTCAAACGTTTAGAAAAATCTATATCAATATAACTTTTTACTACTGGCGGAGACGAATATGTTTTATCTGAGAAATCTCCAAAAAAAATTTTATTCGGATAATTTTCTAATCGCTCTGGCATTGGAATATAATCATAATTTGTATTCGTCTTTACTTTAATTGAACGATTTGCTAGCTTTTCTCCAATTTCATCAACCCATTTGATATAATCCGGCAAACTTTTATATGCACTACTCCAAACTTTCGAAGCACTACTATAACCAATTGTGATACTTTCCTGACCTTCTGTCGATTGTTTCATTGCCTTACAAAATACATGACCCGCAGAATACATTTTTCCTGTACTAGGATCAATCGCATCACTCACGTCAGATCCTGCCATAATTCGATATGCCTCTCCAGTTTCATTAAATCTGTTTATCATACCAGAATTAAATATTTCAAAATCTGACAAATTTCCAAGGACTCTATTCATTTCAGACTTGGTTATTTTATCAAATTTAGAACAAAATGCTTCTGCAATTTCTTGATAAATAGCTTCTGTGTGTGATTGTGAATAGATATGCAACAAGTTCAATGTTTTTTGATAATGTACAATATATAAAGAATACTCCTTGTTTATCTTGTTATCCCCTTCCATCCATAGTGGAGCTACATAATTCACACCAATACCGATGATTGTATTATCCTCTTTATTTCTATATACCCGATCTGCAACATTCAAATTTTCTGGAAAATCGGCATTTAGATCAAAATTATCTACCCGATATACGCGATCATGACAATTCGGGAATATAGAGTGTAGGGATATTTTATCCCTTTCACTACTATCATCTTTACTTTCATAGGACTTATAGTATTTTCTATTAGAAACTTCCCTTTGATTTCTTTCTTCACTCATATTAATAATCATCTCCTGCCATACTGCATCACTGGCATAAAGGCGATTATTTTCTATCTCGAAATCCTCATTATCTGCTGCAATAAATTTTGCTTTGCCAATATCCTTAGCGTTTGTTCGAGCAAATCTACCAATGAATTGTAGCGTGTTTGCCAGCGACTTATGCGGTACATGAATAGCAGCAATTTTAAGATTCGGTAAATCAAATCCTTCTCCTAACATGTCCACACAAATTATTCCATCAAGATGACCTTCCTTTAATTCTTGAAGACATTGTTTTACTTTATTATTGCACATAGAACTATCAATACGCTGAAGTCGTAAACATGTATTATCCTGATATAGCTTTTCCAGGACCTCTGCACTATCCTTCGTATCTGTCCTAACCATTAAATAATGGTTTAAGGAATCTTCGCGATCGGTCAAAAATACCTCCTCTGTCTTTTTTGCTATATTAATATCCTTTAATTCTCCACCCGACACAGGCACATATTGTATTTCACCGAATATGCCGTCTGCATATGCTTTCGAAAGTGGATAATCGTATACAATATCACCTGTTATCTCTTTTCTATCCAGTCTGAAGGGAGTTGCAGTAAACAAAACTTGTGTAGCCGTTTTTAAATTTACCAAAATCTGTTGCCATGTTTTTGCAGGTGTGTGATGCGCCTCATCAATTTCAACAAGAGTAATATTATTGATCGCCCACTTAGTTTCGCTCAAACTTAATGCGCATTGCGGAGTTGCTATAATTACATCTGCCTTTTCAAGCTCTGAAATCATTTCCTCTTTAAACTTGTGCTCCATCTCATACACAGATGGTTTCTTCATCGTATTCTTAAACACATTCGCCTCACACAAAGTTGACAAGGTTTGAAAATCTTCAGCGATTTGTCCACGAACCATAATACTAGGTGTGACAACTAACACCTTATCTTTTAATAATAAATAAGGTGTTAACATCAGTACGGCTGTTTTTCCTGCACCTGTTGGCATTACTACAATTGCTGCCTGCTTCTGGTTCAAAGTAAAATAGGATGCAATTGCATGAATTGCCCCTAGTTGAGCATTTCTTAACCCTTTACTCGTCTTCGGATTGTACGGATACGTAATATTTTTGTAGTTTTTAGAAAAATACCCTTTCATTGCATCCCCACTATTTCAGTGCTTAGTCTTAATCCCCTGTTCTTTCCTTGAATGGGATTAGGTTAAACTGTATCACCTTATAAACATAGCTATTTAATACTTGGTATATCTATTCTTTCTCAAAATATACTTTCAGTTTCTCTGGCGACGTCTCTAGCAATTTATAATTTTTCTTCAGCTTATCTAAGATTGCATGCTCCGTTTTATAGCGTACCCACGCAGCTCCTTTAAGACCAAGGTATTCTTTCAGCTTATCGCACTGATAATAACTACGAGCATCCATAATATAACTCTTTCCTTCAGAAATGGAATCAATACCGTAGTGTCTCTGGAGCAGTTCAAGGATCATCATATCTGATGCTTTCAGATCAACAAATCCCATAATAGCACGCAAAATATCGTCTTCTCGTTGCATCTCTTTTGCATTATCCACTTCCTCCCGACATTGCCGTTCAATAAACTCGACGATACTTTCTTTCAGTACAATTCCCGCTTTATATAAAGTATCTTTCCAATCCATATGTTATTTTCCCTTCCCATACTTATCCTCAAAAAACTTCCATGCAGTTTCATAGTCCTTTTCACGATCACATCGGTCAAACGGGGCAACATACTCGATGGTGCGCTCTATTGGCCCTCCAGGCATGGTATCATCTGTAATGGTGCGATAAAATTTCTGTCCTGCTGATGCATCTTTAATTCCGTTTTCCCATTCTTTACGATCAAATCCAACCCCCGTTAAGCTACGGTTATTCGTGAAAACAATTCGACCGTTTACATCATACCATGTATCAGCTTCATAGCCGATTAACACAGGAAACTGCAATTGATAGATAGTTTTTAATTGTTGTAGCGACATACCTAATCCTATCGCCGCTATTACATCAATCTCGACCAACAACTGTCTTCTTTGATAATCACTGTATGCAGGACTGGTTGTTGACCAAGTACTTGATAAACCTTCAAATAATCGTCTACATAATCTTGAATCCTCTTTTGCCCAACTATCTTGTTCCTCTTTTTCAGCGCTATTCCATAAATCACTATAAAGTTCTGTTAAACAATTTAAAAGAAGTGCTCTATTCTTCAGGAGTCTGCTCCAGACGCCCTCAACTATCGGGAGCTGATATGCAGTTTCACTCAGAAAATTAGAACGTCCCATAACTTTTATGAAAAAATCAAACGGCAAAGATGCAAACAATGCTGCGCTTTCGAGCAATAATGAATTGTCCTCAAAAGCAAAGCCGATTATTCCATTAGTATGGCCTACTTTAGGCGGAATAATTGCACCAATTAGAGTTCTCTCTCCATTTTGATTGAGCATTTTCCTCACAAATAACCGATAATACTCTGAATATTTTTTCCCCGATGCAGTTTCAGGAATATTTTTATAATAATTGGTGAAATCGCACCCAATAGTATACATACATCTTTGTATGTATGCATTACCCATTTCACATAAGTCGATACTATCATAATCATTATTTGACTTATATATCCTTCGCATACATTTATAGAAAGGATTCAATACACCAACATGCGCACCAGATAAAATGGCATCATATTGCTCTGTTGGGAAATGAATATCTCGAGCTATATACCCATTTTTATTTGCGTTAGTTTCATCCCACATCAAACTAATAAATAATTCTTTCGAGTGCCTTCCCAATCTGTCCTTGACAGTTAACATGCGTTCTAAAGTATCCACAAAAACACGTGCATGTATATTGGGAAGTCTTGCACTCTGATAGTCTTCGTCATCATCAAATAATCTGGCAAACAAGGCCAATTCCTTCATTCTTATGCGCAAAACTCTTCCTGCATGTCCTTTTGTGTTCCACTGTCCTATTTCATTTTTAATACCCGGAACCGCACCTTTTCTTGTCCCATTAATACATTCTTCAATAGTTGAAGGAAGGAACAAATTATTAATAGTTAAAAAATCAACCGTAGTGCTTCCATTCTTGTAAACATTCAGCGAAAATCTCATTCTCCCATGATCATTTGTCCCTTCAAACAGGTTAAATTCGTTTTCAAACTGGAAATGATATCTTAATTTGGGATACAAGACCTTCCTAAGCACTTTTCCTTTAGGGTCATCGTAAACCCCATCAGGATGAACAAAGGAACTTACCCCATACGAGTTTGTAAATTGCCAAGCTTGAGGAAGAAAACAACGAAATAAATTAGTTTGCTGACTTTTGAGTAACGGATAATTCTCATATGCATTCAAAAACAATTGTTCACCAATCATGGTAACGTACTCTTCAAGATACCCATTGTAGATACTTTTAGCAGATAAAGCTTGTGATCTATAGCAAACTGTCTCTGATGCATTAAGTGCGCGTATTGCAAGTATGGGGCGGCTCTCAGACAAATAATTCTGTTCATTCCAAGTAATCTTTATCCAGGGTGGATTCCCAATCACAAGGTCAAATCCATCTCGTTCTGCAAAGAGATCTGCAAACTCCAATTCCCAATGCATGAAGTGGTTCTGTTCAGCAATCTCATATGCAAGATTAAGACGAGGGTTTTCCTTACGAAGACGTGGAATATCTACCACGGATCCGGAACCATAGGTAGCAACTATATCCAGTGCTATCTGCTCCATTTCTGTAGGGAATAACGACAGCTGTCCGCCTTTTGCTTCTTTGCTAACATTTACAGATGCCATTGTGCCTTCCAGTATCAAAGACATATCAAAGAGGAATTCGCTTCTGCTCGGCAGCAAATCAGCTTTATCAATCGGCCAAAACCAGAGCGCACACCAATAATCCATAGCAAATTTCAGTCTTGCATATGGGCCGGCGTTTCTCATGTGTTCAGATTTATACAGTTCACTCAGGATCTGATCCTTTTGTCTGATCGTTGTATGAGAATCTGTAGCATCATCCTCATATCCATAAACAGACAAAGAATCCTGTGTTTTAGCCTCAACTTCTTTTCGGAGATTGATCTGTGCTTCCCATAATTCATCAATTGCAGCAGACAGGCGGAGCAGCGTTACCAGATCATCATCGCTATACGGTTCTGTGAACTTCTTACCCCATTTCGCCATCGCCTTGATGTTATCCGGTTCCAATGATTTGATGACTTTATCAGAATAGCTGCACATTCCGGGATCACCCAACAGGAAGTGATAGACCTGTTTTTTGGGCATACGCTTTGTTCCCAGCGGTACTCGATCCGGTGCATTCTCATACCAACGAAGCCCCTTTGATGTAGCCTGCAGAGATTCCACCCGATATACCTGCCGCCGCGCACCGATTAGAGAATTTCCACATACCAGTTGTGTTCCAAACCACGGTACAAATCCACCTTCATAGATTGTGTTCAGCCAAAGTGACACTTCTGCCAATTCTACAGCGACAGGATTCAAGTCAATACCATAAACGTTCCTGTCCGCCATATACATCTTGACCTTCTGCAGCTCTTTCAGACGGTCGTTTGCAGGGATCATCTCCCCGCGCTCTTTTTGTTTTTTATCCAGATATGCTTCCGCAAGCTGTGTGATAGCTTCATTCAAGAATGCTGCGGATCCCATTGCCGGCTCACAGATTGTCAAGTGAAGAATTTCATCTGCTGTTTTTCCTTTCAGCAATTCTTTCAGAGCATACTTAACCAGACACTTCGTCAAAACTTCCGGAGTGTAATAAGATGCTGACTTTTCTCTTTCTCTGCCGGCAAGACGGTATATAAAGGTTCCCTTCTCATATTTGCGAAGCTGACCCTTCTTATACTTTCCATCCGGATCATTTTTCTCATAACGAACACGCTCATCTTCAGTATACTGATCCAACTCATCTTCGGTAACGAAGTAACCAACGTCCAGCTCGTTAAAACTGTCTCCGGCACGCTTTACTTCAAAGAGCGTTGTCTCTGCTATAAATCCACGGTAAGAAAGCAGGGCCTCATATACGGAACCCATTTGGTTGATTCCCAGATTTGCATAGGAAATACGCCCGCGCCTGTTATTCCGCCGCCCGGTTTCACGCGTAAGGCTCATAAGGTCTATGATCCGAAGCATACAGGAATTGCGAAGCTTCGACTTTGTGATCATCTTTGTATATTCAGGATCGAAAATATGTGCCTTCAGCGGAGCGATCACGAACATATCGTGCAGGCTCTCTTCCTGTGAATACTTCAACAGATCTTCCTCCGACTCCGGATATCCGCTGTAGATCAGATCGTACAGTTTGGAAAGAGTCTCATGAAGGAAATATCCACTGCCGACTTCAATCACGTCATCACGGATATCATCGGCAATATCTCTCAGATTATCCAAGGAGTATCCGGACTTATAGGTCAGATTCTGGATTGGTGCATATCCAAGCTCCGGTCTTGCCTCAATAAAAAGCACAAAAAGCATACGATACATATATCGCAGACATTCTAAGGTCAGATCGCCGGCATCTACCGGATCTGTTTCCAGATTTCTTCCCTGACGGGTAGCCATATCGTAAAGCACTTCGTTTCCAAGAATCTCTATGCTTTCACGGAGTGCATACTTCAGGTCCTGTGATACGCCTGCAGCATGCTTCTGAGAATTCGCATCCAGCTCGTCCAGGAGTGCTGTTCCATCTTCAGGACACAAACTATTTCTATGCAGAAGAACTGCCATCGCCTGCAGCGTGGATTCCTCATGACGGCTGAATATATCCTCAAGCTCGAATTGCAGATATCTCTTCTCATTCCATTTATTACGGTCGATAAGAGCTATCTGATTCATTCCAATCAGCAAAATGAAGCGCGGAGGCTCTGCCTGACCAAACAGGATCTTTGTAACAAGATCTTCATTCGGAATATTGGTAAGAACATTGGCCGGTACGGAATACAGCCCTTCTTCCGGCACTTCATCTGCAGCAAAACAATACTTGTCCAGAATAGCTGCTTCCTTATCATCAGAAGTCGCAAGCAGAATCCATAAAGCCGGGGCTCCATTCGCCTTGGTAATTTCCAGATAAACAGGTGCCTTCAGAGTATCATCAATCTCAATCCACTCCGGCTTCGCCTCTGGATATCCCAGAGCTTTTAAGTACATATCAGCAAGTGTGCGGATATTTACCAAAGTCTGGGTATCAAACTTTGAACGAAGAAAACGGTCATGAACCGGGTAATACTGACGTGCAATATCACGCAAAAGTGCCCACGGTGTCCTGATCTTTTCGCTTTCTTTTGCTTCCGCTCTCCATACAGAGATTGTCTCAGAAGCATTCTCTTCAAAGATTGATGAGAAATAATGATTCGTGTAATATTCGTTTTGGTTGGTAATTCCGGTTAAATCCATGCTCATCTTGTTACCCCCTTCATTACCGCCATAATCCGGATATAGGGATTATTCTGTATCGACATGGTGTCCGTAACCCAAGTCGTAAATTTATCAAACAGTTCATCTACCATACGTTCCTGTTCGCTTTTCTTTCTTTCGCTTTCAAACAAAGACAGCTGATAGTATTTATGACGTGTCTCCAGCTCAGCCAGCTTGTCCAATTCTTCATCCAGAAGCGGATTGATATGGCTCTGATAGCTCTGGTAGTACCCATCCAGGTATTTCTTCGCGTGTTCAACAGCGTCCGGCAGTAATCCTTCTGCTGCAGCCACATCAGCCTCCGTCAGGCTTGCACTGTTAGGGATTTTTGTGCTTCGGAATCCGGTATGTGCAAGCAGCTCGTTCATGCTCAAGCTCTTTACAAATCTTCCATTCTCATACTGAAGCCCAAACCACTCATCTACCAACGGTGTGGAACGCTTGTTAGGAATGCTTCCCGTAACGATGAAAATGGTCTCTTCCGGTTTCATCTTATCCGGAATGCCGACAAACGGAGCTTCTCCGCGTCCATACAGCAGTCCACCTTTATCATTTACCCATGTAAACAGCGGATGCTGTTTCCAGAGATACTGAACTTTTGGCCATGCTGTTTCTGCCATGTTATTCTGCATACTTCTCTTCATTTCTCCCATGCAGAATTCCTTATCATCGGACAGCCTTAAATAATTGCCCTGCGGCATTGCTTCATCCGGGAGAAGCGCAGTAAGGCGCTTTCTCATATCCGGCGTTATTGTCACTTCCATGCCGGATACAGACTGAAGCTTTTCAACCGGATGGCTCTCAGACTGGTTAAGATAACTCATCGCCAGATAAAGATAATCGGCATCCGAAAACAGAGTCTCATCATTTCTGACTTTCGCCGGTTCACTTGTATCAGCAGAAGCTGCCATCAGCGCCTCAAAAGGATCAAACTCTGCTTCCCCGCTATCCAGTGCCTCAGAGAATGCATCCGCATTTGATCCGTTCTCTATTGCATCAGATACCACCAGTTCTTCCTCTTCAATAGAGAACTTGCCAAGCAGCAATGCCGGATCTCCAATATTCTTCAGTGCCTGCTCTTCCTTGGTAATCAGAATCTCAATAATCCTCATATCGCCTTTGATACGTGGATTATTACTTTCAATCATCATATAACGGATATCCGGACGTTTCTGCTGCCCATAACGGTCGATACGCCCGTTTCTCTGCTGGAACACCATAAGCGACCACGGGATGTCAAAATGTATCATCCTGTGGCTGAGGTAATGCAGATTAAGTCCTTCGGATGCGACATCCGAAGCAACCAGGACTCTGACCGGAGCTTCCTCACGTCCGAAGTTCTCGACGATTGTCTGCTGCTCTGCATCGCTCATAGCGCCAGAAATCTCCTGGATCGCATTGGCCGGTAATTTAAGATCCTCCCGGAGTCTTGCCGCCAGATATTTCATGGTCTCAATACGCTCTGTGAATATAACAACACGGTCATCTGTTACTCCAGTCCATCCGTATTCTTTATCTTTCAACAGAGAAAGAAGCTGCTGATATCTTGAAAAATCAACAGGAGTAATATTCTCCAACGCTCTCTTCAGCTCTTCCAGTGCACGGATATCCTTGATTTCATTGTCTGAGTACTTCTTACGAAGCTTGTTAAGCCTTGCATCAATACTCTTGATGCAGGCGGCCGGGCTGGAAAAAAGTGACTTCTCCAGACTGGTCTTAAAGAGCTGTCCTTGAGCCCTTGTTTTACTCAAATCCATCTGCAGCTGCATCTCTGCAAAGATATCAAAAGCTATTTCTTCCTTAGCTGATGCTTTGCAGCGCTGTAGCTCAATTCTTCTTTCCAGGAACGATCCGCTTACCTGATCCTTCACGTCCTTCTTGAACCGTCGTACACACAAGCCTTTAATGTCATCCTTGGTGTAATCATCCGGATTCGCTATAGCCGTAGGATCCAGCATATTCATCAACGATGCAAAACTTTTTGCCCGTCCATCATGAGGCGTTGCTGAAAGCATGATCATGGTATCCGATCGATCTGCAAGCAGCTTGGCTAATCTGGAGCGTTGCGCCTGATGATCACCACGCTCCGCAACATTCTGAGCCTCATCAATTACAATGATGTCCCAGTATGCTTTTTCAAGGTGTGTTCTGTATTCAACATCTCTCTTCAACGTATCAATAGACACGATGGTCTTGTCGTAATAGCTGAACGGATTATAGTTTGACGGAAGCTTTGCCCTGATATCATGGATCTTCTTTGAGTCCAGCCGCACCAGTGGTATCGTAAAGCGGTTCCACATTTCTTTCTGGAACTGCGTCATCATACTCTTAACCGTAACGACCAGAATCCTCCGGCCTTTTCCCCTGGCAATCAATTCACTCATCAGGATACCGGCTTCCAAAGTTTTACCAAGTCCAACTGTATCTGCAATCAGGATGCGCTGCCTCGGTCTGCGAAGCGAAATCTGGGCAGGTTCAAGCTGATAAGGCATCAGGTCCATAGCAGCCTTATCTCCAATATGTAGGTCTGTGTCTGTAGGGATCTGCTGCCTCCACTGACTTTCCAGATACAACTGTGTCCGCCGAAAGAAGGAAGACCTATCAATGACAAACTTTACATCCTTCGGATCCACCACTGCAATTTCTTCCAGATCAGTCAAAAATACAGCCTCTTTGTCCTTAACCAACGGCGATACGCCAACACAGTAAAGGGCATTATTCCCCATATTGTTCTTTTCGACTTTCTTAACCATCCATTCTTCATCTCGAATAATGGTTCTCATCCCCGGTGCGTAATCTATCATAGCAATTTATCCTTTCAATCTTCCGCGTTCTTTTCGGAAGAATTAGCCGTTTCTTCTATTGGAACCATCTCCATGATGTCAGAAAAGTCGCATTCCAAAGCATTGCAGATCTTAACCAAAACATCCGTTGTGATATTGGCATTCTTACCAAGCTTCGCCAGTGAAGCAGTGCTGATTTCACTTTTCTCCTTCAGTTTTGTACGATTCCACTTTTTATCAATCATTATTAATCTCTATTTTCTCTCCATTTTGCAATATAAATGCCTGCTCATACTTTACACCTAACACTTCTGCAATCTTCGCCATTTCCTCGGAAGAAACGGTACCACGCTGCAGCTTCTTATTAAAATTCTGAGGAGTCTGACCGATCCGTCTGCAAAGCTCCGCAAGACTGATATTCTGTTTCTCACACAACTCTCTTACCATATCTGATGTTGTCATGATTTACCTCCACTAATACGCTTTCTATTATAAACCAGACAGTTGATAAATACAAGATACTATACACCTGAAAAAACGCCCTGCAAGTTTCATTTGAACCTGCAGAGCGTTCCCGTGTTCGTCTTATTTCTTCACTTCGATTTCCACGCCAGACTTGAACCTCACCGTTATCTTTTCATCATAAACTGTAACTTTCTCAATCAGCCTTCTCACCAGCTGCTCATCATATTCCGTCACCCTCGTATCCTGCTCCCTCAAAAACTTCCTCATCTCCGCGATCCGCTTTTTTAGTCCTTCCCTCTCGGCGCTCTCCGCCAGTGCTTTCTGCTTCAGCTCCCGCAGCCGGTCGATCTCATCCGCAATGCTGCCATAATCTTTCCTGGCATTGACCAGTTTCAGCAGCTCCTTCTGCAATGCTTGATAATGCGTACTTGCTGTTGTTTTTGGGATTTGTGGTTTTTTTGCAAAAATTATGCTATGATGTTGAGGGCAAAAGATTTAAAATCTGTTTATCGGCAGTTTTTGCTGCCCTGGTATTCAGAAACGATTAGAAGTCCAGCTAAGAAATGTCAAGAGGTGATATGAAAAAAATTATATTTATTGCATTAAGGCAAAAAGGGAAACCT
>CANQUG010000070.1 GCA_947626985.1 uncultured Lachnospiraceae bacterium
ATCCGTCAGAGATGAAAAAATTATCCCGTCCGTCATACAGGCAGAAACTGAAAAAAAGCCGTAAAATCAACCGTTTTGCCTTTATTTTTTGAGTAAACTGGTATATAATAGGAAAAAAATAACAGGTACAGGGAGGTACTATCCGTATGGACTATAAAGAAATCTATCAGCAGTGGCTTGACAATCCTTACTTTGACGAGGATACCAGGGCAGAACTGAAAGGAATATCCGATAACGAAGAAGAAATCAAAGAGCGTTTTTACATGGACCTGGAGTTCGGAACCGCAGGACTGCGCGGCATCATCGGCGCAGGAACCAACCGCATGAACATCTACGTGGTGAGACGGGCTACCCAGGGCCTTGCCAACTATATCGCAAAAGTAAACAAGCAGTCCCAGGGCGTAGCCATCGCCTACGACTCCCGCCACATGTCCCCGGAATTTGCCCGGGAAGCGGCGCTCTGCCTGGCGGCCAACGGCATCAAAGCCTATATCTTCGAGAGCCTGAGACCCACTCCGGAGCTTTCCTTCGCAGTACGTACCCTCGGCTGCGCGGCCGGCATCAACATCACTGCCAGCCATAACCCGTCCGAGTACAACGGCTATAAGGTATACTGGGAGGACGGCGCCCAGATCACACCGCCTCACGACACAGGCATTATGGCGGAGGTGAAGGCCATTTCCGACTGGAACACCGTAAAAACCATGGATAAAGACGCCGCACAGGCAGCAGGACTCTTTGAAGTGATCGGACAGGCCATCGACGACGCCTACATGGCGGAGCTGAAAAAACAGGTGATCCACATGGACGCCATTCAGGCCGAGGGCAAAAACCTGAAGGTGGTTTACACACCCCTTCACGGAACCGGAAACATCCCCGCCAGAAGGATCTTAAAAGAACTGGGCTTCGAGAACGTGTACGTGGTGAAGGAGCAGGAGCTTCCCGACGGAAACTTCCCCACAGTGAGCTATCCGAATCCCGAGGCAGCGGAAGCCTTTGAGCTGGGCCTGAAGCTGGCGAAGGAGATTGACGCGGACCTGGTTCTTGCCACCGACCCTGACGCGGACCGACTGGGCGTGCGTGTGAAGGATAAAAACGGCGAGTATCATGACCTGACAGGAAATATGTCCGGCTGTCTTCTCGCCAATTACGAGATCGGCCAGAAAAAGGCCGTAAACGGAGGACTGCCGGAGGACGGCGCTCTTGTGAAGACCATCGTAACCAGCAATCTGGCGGACGCCATTGCCAGAGGCTACGGCGTAAAGCTCATCGAGGTACTGACGGGCTTTAAATATATCGGCCAGCAGATTCTGGGCTTTGAAAACAGCGGAAAGGGAACCTATCTCTTCGGCTTCGAGGAGAGCTACGGCTGCCTCATCGGAACCTATGCCAGAGATAAGGACGCCATCGTAGCCACCATGGCCCTTTGCGAAGCCGCCGCATATTACAAGACTCAGGGCAAGACCCTCTGGGACGCCATGATCGAGATGTATGAGCAGTACGGATATTACAAGGACGCTGTCAAATCCGTGACTCTCAAGGGCATCGAGGGACTTCAGAAGATCCAGGAGATCATGGACAACCTCAGGAAAAATCCTCCGGCCGAGCTTGCCGGACATAAGGTGATTTCCGCCAGAGATTACAAGAAGGATACCATCACGGATGTGGCTACAGGCGAGGTGAAGCCCACCGGACTTCCTTCCTCCAACGTTCTCTACTATGATCTGACAGACGACGCCTGGGTTTGCGTGCGTCCCTCCGGCACAGAGCCCAAGGTGAAATTCTACTACGGCGTGAAGGGCGCCTCCCTGGAGGATGCGGACGCCAGGTCCGAAACGATGGGACAGGCTGTCCTGAACATGGTAAACGCCATGATGTGACGACATGACAGATCAGACTGAAAAAGCCTTTGGGGAATTTGTGCGTGTGGTAGAACGGCTTCGCAGGGAATGTCCCTGGGACAGCGTGCAGACCCATGAAAGTCTGAAGGAGTTTATGGTCAATGAGACCGGAGAAGTACTGGAAGGCATCGATCGTCTGAACGCTGAGGGAGACAGTTCCAATTTCTGTGAGGAGCTGGGGGATGTGCTCATGCTGCTCCTCCTCCAGTGCGTCATTGCCGAGGAGGAGGGACTGTTTACCCTGGAAGAGGTAATTTCCGGAGTTTCCCGAAAGATGAAATTCCGTCATCCCCGGATTTTTTCTCCGGATGATCCGGAGCTCGCCTCCCTCTCCTGGGAGGAACTGAAGCGCCGGGAGAAGGCCGGGAAGAGGAACGGCCGGCCTGTATCCGGGGGAGAACTGTCTGAGGGAAAATAACCGGCGAATGCCCGAAAAACAGCTTGTAAAATAACCCTGTTTCTTGGTGAAATGCCTTGACAACCGCAGATAAAAGGTATATATATAGATATCAGAGCGCTTCGCCAGAGGGCCGGGTGCGATAAGCAAGATATAATTTTAGAGGAGGAAATACCATGAATAAAACTGATTTAGTAGCTGCAATGGCGAAGGAGACGAATTTGGCAAAGAAGGATGTTGAGGCCGTTCTGAAGTCATTCATCGACGTAGTATCCGATGAACTGAAAAAGGGCGGAAAGATCCAGCTGGTTGGATTCGGTACCTTCGAGGTATCCGAGAGAGCAGCAAGAGAAGGCAGAAATCCTCAGACAGGCGAAACTATGGAGATCCAGGCTTCCAGAGCTCCGAAATTTAAGGCCGGAAAAGCTTTGAAGGACATAGTGAACGGTAAATAAAACGCAGACCATACACCGGGGGAACTTTTTGTTCCCCCCTTTTTGTTCTGCAGCATCTGAATATAAGAAGGGAGGTATCCTCATGCGGCTGGATAAATATCTGAAGGTGTCCAGACTGATCAAGCGCCGCACGGTGGCAAACGAGGCCTGCGACGGAGGAAGAGTTCTGATCAACGATAAGCCGGCCAAGGCGTCCGCCCAGGTAAAAGAGGGGGACGTCATTGAGATCCAGTTCGGAAGCAAAAATGTGAAGGTGGAAGTGCTGGACGTTAAGGAGACGGTGAGAAAAGAGGACGCGGAAGGTATGTACCGGTATCTTTGACGTCTATTTCCTGCCGGCGTTTCATAGACTGGAAAAAGAAGAATGTTTGGGAGGCCGGCTTTTTTGGAAGAAAGAAAAACAGGAACGACCCACAGGCTGTCCTTTGACAGCCGCACTGCGGGGACGGTGACAGGGGTTCTGGATGTGCATTCCTTTGATGAGCAGGAAATCCTTCTGGTGACCCAGGAGGGAAAGCTGTCGGTGAAGGGGGAGCAGCTTCACGTAAAGCAGCTGAATCTGGAAAAGGGACAGGTGGACCTGGAGGGGAAGATCAACAGCCTCATCTATCTGACGAAGGACGGGGCGAAAAAAGGGGAGCCCCTCCTGAAACGGATGTTCCGCTGAAGAATGAGCAGCTATATTCATCATGAGATTCTGCTCTTTGCCCTGTCCGTGTGTACCGGAATCGGACTGCTTCTGGGGTACGATCTGTTTCTTGCCCTGCGCAGGGTGATCCCCCATTGCTCCGCGGCCGTGGCCCTGGAGGATCTGCTGTACTGGATCTGCACGGGCTTTCTTGTATTTGCCGGAATATACCGGACCAATCAGGGAAGCCTGCGCAGTTTTTTGTTCCCGGGCGCTGTCCTGGGCGCATGGCTCTGGCAGGCGACGGTCAATCCTCTGGCGGTGGGGATTCTTGCGGGAATTTTGGGAGTTCCTGTGTTTTTTGGAAAAAAAATAACAAAGAGGTTGCTATTTGCCCTCAAAAGATGTAGAATTTTCATATATTTATATGCCAATAAAAGGAAATCCCGCAGAAAGGGGAGCTCTGCGGGAGGAAAAAAGTTAAGGGGTTTCAAGGGGAGCAGAAAAGTTGGGAGCATCGAAAAAAAGGGCGCTCAGACGCAGAAGACGGAATAATTATCTGGGTATGGGAGTGGTTGCGGCGGTGGCGCTGATTCTTCTGGGCTGGATGCTGATGGAGAGCCGGGATCTGAGCAATCGTCTCGCCATCAATCAGGCCAGGGTGGCTGAGCTGGAGCTGAGCATAGAGAATGAGAAGGCCCGTACGAAGGAGATAGACGAACTGAAGGAATATATGCAGACGGATGAGTTTGCGGAAGAGGTAGCCAGAGAACGGCTGGGTCTTGTGAAGGAGAATGAAATCGTATTTAAAGAGGAAAACTGATTTTTTGCTGTCGAATCACCGGTATGGCTGTCCCGCAATTTGACGAAAACTTTTTTCGGACGTTCGTCCGGGTTTGACAGATATTTCGGAGCCGGTCCCTTATAATACCTCCCTGACGAGGTATTAAGGGGAGGGGAAAACATGCAGGAATGGATGGTTGCCATGCTCGTGATCAGTATCATGCTGATATTACGTGACATGGCAAAAACTATTTTCGCCGGGAGAAGGGCCAGAGCGGAGGAGGCTGCAGCCGTAAGCGAAAGTCATCCCCAGAAGGAGAAGGCGGAGCGGTACGCCCGGGCGTTCCGGAAGCTGGCGGACGCTTTTTACGGGATGCCCTACCGCAAGGATTATCTCAGCGCCGGTCAGGTGGAGGAAATCCTGAGGGGCGCGGGGGACGAGGTGTGCGGCAGATGCTATCAGCGGGAGATCTGCTGGGGAGAGCGAGCCGGGGAGCTGTACAGGCACTGGGAGATTTTTCTCCGGGCCATGGAGGAGGACGACCGGGAGGAGCTTCAGAGGATACGGAGCGAGTGGACGGGCATGTGCTGCAGATCCGCTTCCTATATGGAAAAGGTCGTGGAGGGCTTCCGCAGGGAACGGGAAAATTTAAGCTGGACCAACCGCATGATCGAGGGCCGGCTGGCTGTGGCGCAGCAGCTGACGGAGATTTCGGAGATCATGGACCGGATGTCCCGGGAGCTTTACGATATCAGCCAGGCGTCGCCGCAGTTTCAGGAGGATCTTCGGAAAAGGCTGAAAAAAAGACATGTGATTCTGAAGCAGTCCTGGGTTATGGACAAGGTGGAGGGACGGCGGCAGGTGTTTCTGAACATGCGGGCAAGAAGCGGACAGTGCGTGTCCGTGACGGAGGTGGCGCAGGTTCTTTCCGAGGCCTGCGGGTGCGTCATGGCTTCCGCCGGAGACGGGAGATGCGTGGTGAACGGCGAATTTCATACGGTACATTTCCAGGAGGACGTGAGCTATCAGGTCCTTTACGATGTGGCCAGGCTTACCCGGGAGGAGGAGAAGGTCTCCGGGGACAGCTACGCGTTCCGTCAGGAGGACGACGGCAGGTTCGTCATGTGCCTGTCCGACGGCATGGGCTCCGGGATGGAAGCCTGCCGGGAGAGCGAGGAGGTCGTGGAGCTTCTGGAGCAGTTTCTGGAGTCCGGCTTTTCTCAGGAGACGGCTGCCCGGATGATCAATTCGGCCCTTGTTCTGAGAGGGCGGGAAGGGATGTTTTCCACCGTGGATATCTGCGCGGTGGATCTGTATACAGGGATCTGCGAGTTTCTGAAGGCGGGGGCGTCTTCCACCTTTATCAGGAGGGATCACTGGGTGGAAGCCATTTCCTCGGAGAGTCTGGCGGCGGGGATTCTGCAGCAGGCGGACTTTGACACGACTTCCCGGAAGCTGTATCACGGCGACTACATTATTATGATGACGGACGGCGTTCTGGACGCTCTTCCCCTGGAGCGGGAGGAGGAGACCATGAAGGAGATCATCATGGAAACCCGGGAGGAATCGCCCCGGGAGATGAGCAGAGGAATTCTGGAGAGGGTACTGGGCTACAGCGATTACAGGGCCAGGGATGATATGACGGTGCTGGTGGCCGGAGTGTGGAAAAAATAAATCATCGGGATGAACCGGAAGAAATCTATGTACGAAAAGGTAAAAGCATATATCAGGAAAAATGGAATGATCGACAGGGACGACGTGGTGGCGGCAGGCGTATCCGGAGGAGGAGACTCCATGGCGATGCTGGATGTCCTGGACAGGCTCCGGAGAGAGTGGGGGTTTCACCTTATGGTGGTTCACGTGAATCATGGAATCCGCGGCGGGGAGGCGGCAAGAGACCAGAACGCCGTAGAACAAGCGTGTGCAGAACGGGGCGTTCCCTGCACGGTGAAGACCTATGATGTGCCCCGGATCGCCGGGGAGCGCAGGCTGGGGGAGGAGGAGACAGGCCGGATCCTTCGAAGGGAAGCCTTTTTTCAGGCGGCTCTTCCCTTCCGTCAGGATGGAAAAAGGGTGCGGATCGCCCTGGCACATAACCGGAATGATCTGGCGGAAACCATTCTTCACCACATGGCCAGAGGATCGGGAATCCGGGGACTCTCGGGGATGGCGCCGGTGTCCGGTGAGATTATCCGTCCTTTTTTATGTTTAGAACGGAAAGAAATTGACCATTATCTGGAGGAGAGGAAAATTCTCCATGTGCTGGACAGCACGAATTTATCGGATGACTATACCCGGAACCGGATCCGGCATCATATTCTTCCGGCTCTGGAGCGGGAGGTGAATGCCGGGACGGTGGCCCATCTGGCGGAGGTTTCTCTTGTGCTGCGCCAGGCGGACGACTATCTTTGCGCCCAGGCCGAAAAGCTCCTGGCAGACTGCAGGAGACCGGAGGGGAAATTCTTTCTGGGAGAAGAGTTTTTTGCGGCCGAGCCCGTTCTGATCAGCTATGGAATTCTGGAAGCTTTAGGGGAACTGGCGGGGAAGAGGAAGGACCTTTCTGCCGTGCATGTGCGGCAGGTGGCGGAGTTGTATGAGAAGCAGCCGGGGCGCCGGGTTTCTCTGCCCTGCGGGGTGGAAGCCCTTCGGGATTACGGAGGAGTGACTCTGAGAAGGACTGCTCCTGCGGCCGGGGCAGATCCTGCGGCGGAGGGAATGAGGGGCGTTTCTCAGTGGACGCTGCCGGCGCCGGGGAAGCTGTCCTGTCCGATGGGGACTTTTTTTACGAAAATCTTTTTCTATAACGGACAGAAGATTCCGGAAAAAAAGTGTACGAAATGGCTGGATTATGATAAAATAAATGAGGATTTGGCGGTTCGGACCAGAAAAAGCGGCGATTATCTCGTTTTTGATGAGAAGGGCAGTAAAAAGAAGCTGAAGAATTTTTTCATCGATGAGAAAATCCCCAGGGAGGAGAGGGATCGTCTGGCTCTGGTGGCCCGGGGACCGGAGATCCTGTGGATCGCCGGGGGACGGATGAGCGGCCGGTATCGGATCACATCCGGGACGAAGCGGGTCCTGGAAATCAGATTTGAGAAAGACGGGGAGAACACTTCCGGAGAAGAGTGAAGAGAAGCCGGATGGATTCTCGGGAAAAGAATATATGCAACAGAAGAAAACGCCGGAGAAAGCGCCGGCGGCCGAAAGATAACATACGGAAAGACCAAGGAGGAAAGAGCATGAGCGAGAAAATCAGGGTTTTGATCAGTGAGGAAGAAGTATGTGAAAAGATCAGGCAGGTGGCTGCGGAGATCAGCAGGGATTACGAGGGGAAAGAGGTACATCTCCTCTGCGTGCTGAAGGGCGGCGTGTTTTTCACCTGTGAGCTGGCCAAGAGACTTACCGTTCCCGTGTCCCTGGATTTCATGTCGGTGTCCAGTTACGGGGACGAGACGAAATCCAGCGGCGTTGTGCGGATCGTGAAGGACCTGGATCAGCCCCTTGCGGATAAAGATGTGATCATCGTGGAGGATATTGTCGACTCGGGAAGAACCCTGAGCTACCTCATCGACATTCTGAAAAAACGGAACCCCAGGAGTATTCGTCTGTGCACCCTTCTGGACAAGCCGGACCGGAGAGTGAAGATGGTGCATGTGGACTACTGCTGCTTCCGCATTCCGGATGAGTTCGTGGTGGGCTACGGTCTGGACTATGCCCAGAAATACAGAAATCTTCCCTACATCGGGGTTGTGGAATTCGAAGAAGATCTGTAATGGATCCGAGGAAAGGAGAATTAACCAAGTGAGCAGGCAGACAGGCAGATTCGGACTGTATCTGGTGCTGATCATCATGCTGGTGGGCGGATACTGGTATCTGAACAATCAGATTTCCACTCAGAGCAATTATACGCTGGAAGCACTGGAGCGGGCCGCAGAGGAGGGACAGATCACGTCAGCCAGGATCTATCCCAATAAAGAAGTACCCACTGGCTCCGTGACCGTGGATGTCCAGGGAGAGGGACAGAAACAGTTATTTGTGATCGATGTGAAGGAGGTACAGGATATCTTAAGGGACAATGGCGTGAACACCGTGGTGGAGAGCGTTCCCCAGGAGAACCTCCTGCTTACCACCCTTCTTCCGGTTTTGCTTACGGGAGGACTGGTGATCTTCGTATTCTTTATGATGAACCGCCAGATGTCCGGCGGCGGCAGCAACGCCAAGATGATGAATTTCGGAAAGAGCCGTGCCAGAATGTCCCTCCCTGACGACAAAAAGGTCACCTTCGCGGATGTGGCCGGCCTTCAGGAGGAGAAGGAGGATCTGGTGGAGGTGGTGGATTTCCTGAAAGCGCCTCAGAAGTATACCAGTGTGGGAGCCAGGATTCCCAAGGGAGTCCTTCTTGTGGGACCTCCCGGAACCGGTAAGACTCTTCTGGCCAAGGCGGTTGCGGGGGAGGCGGGAGTTCCCTTCTTTTCCATTTCCGGTTCAGATTTTGTGGAAATGTTCGTAGGCGTGGGAGCGTCCCGCGTCCGGGACCTGTTTGAGGACGGCAAAAAGCATGCCCCCTGCATTATTTTTATCGATGAGATCGACGCCGTGGCCCGTCAGAGAGGAACGGGAATGGGCGGCGGCCACGATGAGAGAGAGCAGACGCTGAACCAGCTCCTTGTGGAGATGGACGGCTTCGGCGTGAATGAGGGCATCATCGTAATGGCGGCCACCAACCGTGTGGATATTCTGGATCCGGCGATTCTCCGTCCGGGGCGCTTTGACCGGAAGGTGGGCGTGGGACGGCCGGATGTGAAGGGCCGGGAGGAGATTCTTCACGTGCACGCCAAGGACAAGCCTCTGGGCGAGGACGTGGACCTGCGTCAGATCGCTCAGACTACCGCCGGCTTTACAGGGGCGGATCTGGAGAATCTTCTCAATGAGGCGGCCATCCTGGCTGCCAAGGAGGGAAGGGCTTACCTGACCCAGCAGGATATTAAAAATGCATTTATTAAAGTGGGGATCGGCGCGGAGAAGAAGAGCAAGGTGATCTCCGACAAGGAGAAGAAGATCACCGCCTATCATGAGGCGGGACATGCCATTTTGTTCCATGTGCTGCCGGATATGGAGCCTGTATATACCATTTCCATTATTCCCACGGGGATGGGAGCCGCAGGTTACACCATGCCCCTGCCGGAAAACGATGAGATGTTCAACACCAGGGGCAAAATGCTTCAGGATATCACCACCCTTTTGGGAGGAAGAGTGGCGGAGGAGATCATTTTCGGGGATATCACCACCGGCGCATCCAACGACATCAAGCGGGCGACCAGCACGGCGCGGGCTATGGTGATGAAGTACGGCATGTCCGACGAGATCGGTCTGGTGGCTTACGGAGACGAGGACGACGCTGTGTTTATCGGCCGGGATCTGGCGCACACCAGAGGGTACAGCGAAGAGGTGGCCAGAAAGATCGATGAGGAGATTCACAGGATCATCGACCAGTGCCATGAGAACGCGAAGCGGATCATTCTGGAGCATGTAGACGTGCTTCACAGCTGCGCGAAGCTTCTTCTGGAAAAGGAAAAGATTCACCGAGATGAGTTTGAGGCACTCTTTTCGTCAAATGGACGAAATTTAGAAAAAGTTATTGTATAAAAGAGAGAAAAAAGGTCCGTAAATATCCGAAAGTTTGTGAACACTTTTTGTTCTTGAGGTGGTATTATAATAGACGTAATAACCCCCCAATACATTATATAGTTTTTGCTACACCCCATAAGAGAAATACCTTCTCCAAAAAAGGCAGCCGCATGGCTGCCTTTTTTATCTGATAAAATCTGATATAAAAAACTGATCTGATCCAGTCAATTTCTTATCCTTATAAATTTTTATCTATATCTTTATATATAGTGTCTTTATATATAGTGTCTTTATATATAGTGCATCCTTGTCTGCTCCAGTTAATTTTACTGGTACAATGATTTCCGCTGGAATTATTTCATGCAGAATTTCTTCTTGACAAAGACAGGATTCAGTGTTAGACTAAGTGTATCAAAACAATTAATACACATAACACACTTAATACGCAGCACTGAGGGAAAAACGATCTCTTCCTCTGTGCGGAAAGGAGTACGTTATGATCATACTGGACTATCAGGACCGGCGGCCGCTTTATGAGCAGATCGTGGAGAAGTTCCGTACGCTGATCCTGAGGGGAGCTCTGCCCCCGGAGTCCCGGCTGCCCTCCGTCCGGCAGCTTGCCCTGGAACTGTCCATTAACCCGAACACGATTCAGCGGGCTTACATGGAACTGGAGCAGGAGGGACTGATCTACCCGGTGAAGGGGAGAGGAAATTTTGTGGCGGATTCCCGGAATCTTCAGGCGAAGGCCAGAGAGGATTACGAGAAGGAACTGACGGGAGTGATTTATAAGGGGATGAGCCTGGGGGTGACGGAGGAAGCCATGCTGCACGTTATCAGAAGCTGCTTTGAAGGGGAAAGCGCCGGCAGCACGGAAAATGGCGCTGCCGGGACGTCTCCGGATGCGGAAACTGCCCGCGGGGGCACGAAGGAACCGGGATATACGCGTCCGGGCATTCCGGAGAGTGACGAAGCTGTCCGCGGGGGCACGAAGGAACCGGGATATACGCATCCGGGTATCCCGGAGAGTGACGAAGCTGTCCGCGGGGACGGGAGGAAACCGGAGGAACATTCATTCCGGTCGGAAGACTCACAGAGAAAGGGGGAGGAAACATGATACAGATTCAGGACTGCAGCAAAAAGTTTGATGATATCTGTGCCGTGGACCATGTGAGCATGGACGTATGCGAGGGAGAAGTGTTCGGCCTGGTGGGGAGCAACGGCGCCGGGAAGAGCACCATGCTGCGCATGATATCCGGAATTTTGAAGCCGGATACCGGACAGATTCTTGTGGACGGGGAAAATGTATACGAGAATCCCGGGATTAAGGAAACCCTTTTCTATGTCTCCGACGACGCCTGGTTTCCAGCAAGCTATACTCCGGACAATCTGGCGGATTTCCTGAAATGCTATTATTCCACTTTTGATCCTCAGCGGTTTTCTACTCTGATGAAGCAGTTCCAGCTGGATGAGAAGAGAAAGATCAGCACGTTTTCCAAGGGCATGAAGAAACAGCTGCTGACGATCCTGGGGGTGAGCGCCGGGACGAAATATCTGTTCTGTGACGAGACCTTCGACGGGCTGGATCCGGTGATGCGTCAGGCGGTGAAGAGCCTGTTCGCCGCGGAGATCATGAGGAGGAATTTCACCCCGGTGATCGCCTCTCATAATCTGAGGGAGCTGGAGGATATCTGCGACCATGTGGGTCTGCTGCACAAGGGCGGGATTCTTCTTTCCAGACAGCTGGAGGACATGAAATTCCATATTCATAAAATACAGTGCGTGCTGACGGACAGGGAAAAGGAGCAGGAGCTGGAACAGGAACTGGAGGTGATCAAGCTCCAGCGCCAGGGATCCCTTCTGATGATCACGGCCAGGGGAACGAAGAAGGAGATTCTGGAAAAGATCCGGAGGAGGAACCCGCTGTTCTGCGAGGTGATTCCTCTTACCCTGGAGGAAATCTTTATCAGTGAAACGGAGGTGGCAGGATATGAGATCCAGAATATTTTCTTTTAAAACGCTGAAGGCCGCGTCGAAAAACCAGCTGTGGATACCCTGCCTTCTGGCTCTGGGATTTTTCATGGCCTTTCCTATGGCAGAGCTGGTCATGTTTGATGAATGGAAGGTGGACGGCTATACTGTCCGTCAGATAGGACTTTTATACGAGAATCTCTGGAAGGACGGTCTGCTCTTTACCGGCTGTTTCGTAACGATCTTTGCCGCGGCGGTCAATGGCATTCATGGATTTCTCTATCTGTATTCGTCCAGAAAGACGGACTTTTATCACAGTCTTCCTGTAAAGAGATCAGAAATGTTCTGGCAGAAGACCTGGACGGGAATTGTATATACGGAGGTTCCCTATGTGGTGATGGCATTTGCCGCTCTCTGCGTCGGGGCATTCCGGGGCTACTTTTCCATGAAGATCCTGGGACTGGCGGCCGTCATGCTGGCTGTGCATCTGCTGGTTTATCTTCTGAACTATTTTGCCGTGGTGCTGGCTGTGGTGCTTACCGGAAAATATCTGACGGGAGTGATGGTGCTGGGAATCTTCTTCCTGTATGCGCCTGCCCTTGGCATGGTGATCAGAGAATATCGGAGTATCTTTTATGATACCTTTTGGAGGGCGACGGACTATGGTCTTCTGAAGCTCCTTTCGGATTATCTGTCTCCTGCCCTTCTGGGCGGACGGTTTGCTGTGAACTGCTGGCAGGAAGAGGGTCTCCGGCTTTTGGCGGCAGTGCTGTGCGCCGCCGGGATTTTTGGAGTGCTGTCTTATATGCTCTACAGAAACAGAGCGTCGGAAAGCGCCGGCTGTTCCATCATTTCCGTGAAGGCGGCAAAGCTCTTTAAATTCATGGTATCGGTTCCCTGCGGTCTGGGGATTGGAGTGATTTTCCGCAGTCTTCCCAACACAGGGGATCACAGGAAAATCTGGTGGGGATTCGGCCTGATTCTGGGAACCGTCTTTTCCCATGGCGTAATTGAGGTTCTCTATCAGGGAGAGTTCCGGAAGTTTTTATCGAAAAAGCTGGAGCTGGCGGCTGTGGGAATACTGGTGCTGTTCTGTTCTCTGTGGTACCAGCTGGGGTTGGGAAAATTTGACAGCTATATTCCGGACAGAGATCAGCTGAAGGCGCTGAATATAGGGACTGAAGGTATTTTCCGCGGTTCGTATGCTCCTTTTATCCGGAAAATATCGGACGGAGAATACGAAGTGACTTCAGGGTGGTATAATGAGGAACAGAATCTCATTTTCCCGGAGGAGGAGATGAATGAAGAGTTTTACGGGATTTTGTCGGATATCGTCTCTGAACAGGATAAATATTCTGACGGGATCTCTTCCGACAGTGTGTGGATGGGAAAGTTTCCGGTGAAATACACCCTTTCTTCCGGAAGAGTGATCTACAGGGAATATTTTTACAATACGCAGGATATTTATAATCTGCTGCGGTGCGGGTATCAGGAGGGCGCGCTGAAGGAACGGAAGTATTCTTTCCTCTGTCTGGGGGATGACTGCCTGGGTGATACGGTGAGCTGGGAGTCCTTCGATGACAGGACTGTTACCATTATCAGCAATCAGAAGAGCAAATACCGAGAGCTGATGGAAGCGCTGCGTCAGGATATTGAGGAGGCTTCAGCGGAGGAACTGCTGGAACAGCCCATCGGGAGTCTGGATATGGACTTTCATATAGCGATGAAAGAGGATGTGTCCAGGCTTGTTCCGCCGGGGAGAAAGGCTGAAGCGTCCACAACGATCTGTGTCGATGTGTTTCCGGCTTTTGAGCGGACCATTTCTTTTATAAAGGATATGGGAGATGGTGAAAATCTGGACAGCGTTTCCATGAAATCTGTTGAGATCAGTTATATTGGTTCCGGGTACTATGACGGTGGTTATTATGAGCAGCAGCAGGCGGAACCGGATGTATTTGACAGGCCTGAACAGATAGCGGCCCTGAGGGATGCGCTGGTTCCCTATTATCTGGAACGTCCCTGGCTCGAGTATGAAGGCCGTGTGATGGTGAACTGCATCATGGAAAATGGAGCGGAGTTTTCCTGCATTCTCAGAAAGGACCGGATTCCTGATTTCCTGGAGGAGCTGATTCAGGAGAAGGCCAAGGTTTCTGATGCTCCGGAAGGTTCGATGAATGAAGTAATCGAATAAATGAAGAAGAAATGTTTGACAGAGGAGAAGGACGGGAGTATCCTGACAGGGAGAATCTGTGAGGAGAACGCCCGTCAGGGGAGACCGGCGCTTCGGGAAACGGGCGCCGGTTTTTCAGTGCGCCCGGCGGGCGCGCGATGTAAGGGATGAGGCTGCGGCCTGGTCTGGGAAAACAGTAGAATGCAGGGAGGAAAGCGGTATGGGACAGGGAGTGCGTCTGGACAAATTTTTGGCGGACGCGGGCAGAGGCACCCGCAGCGAGGTAAAAAAGTTCATTCAGAAGGGGCTGGTCCAGGTGGACGGCGCAGCTGTGAAGCGCCCTGAGCAGAAGGTGATTCCAGGAGAAAACGTTGTGACGCTTCAGGGAGAGCCGGTGGGAGCTTTGCCGGAGTTTGAGTACTATCTCCTGCACAAGCCCGCCGGATATGTGAGCGCTGCGGAGGATGAGCGGGAAAGGACGGTCATGGAGCTGGTGCCTTCCCGGCGAAAGGGGCTCTTCCCTGTGGGACGTCTGGATAAGGATACGGAGGGGCTGCTTCTGATTACCAATGACGGCGCATTGGCCCATCAGCTGCTTTCTCCCGGAAAGCATGTGGAAAAAACCTATGAGGCGCTGGTGAGCGGAAGAGTGACGGAGGAGGATGCGGAGGCTATGGCCAGAGGCGTGGATATCGGCGAGAAAAGGCCCACGCTGCCGGCCCGGCTGGAAATTCTGGAGATTTTGCCGGAGGGGCTGTCCGGAGAAACGGATGGGGATTCCGGCCGGGGCAGCTCCGGCGCTGTCAGCCGGATCCGCCTTACCATCTGTGAGGGGAAGTTTCATCAGGTGAAGCGGATGATGGAGGCGGTGGGAAAAAAGGTTCTTTATTTAAAGAGAATTTCCATGGGAAGGCTGGCTTTGCCGGAGGACCTGCCCAGGGGAGCCTGCAGGGCGCTGACGGAGGAGGAGCTGGGAAGGCTGAGGCAGTCCCGGCGGTAACTGCAGTTTCTGCCCGGTAGTTTCTGTCCTGTCTTTCTGTCCGGCACCCTCTGTTTTGCCCTTTGCCTTGATTGCTTTGTTTGCCTCTGTTTTGCCCTTTGCCTTGATTGCTTTGTTTGCCTCTGTTTTTGCCCTGTCTGCCCTGTTTTTTTGGGAAAAATGGAAAAAGGGGCTTTACATGGAAGGAAAGTACATGCTATAATTGGAAAGCTGCAAATAAGCACGCGCGGAGATTCCGGAGGGATGGTGCCCAGTGGCTGTGACGAAAAGTCCATGAGAGACTTGGGGCAGCGGGTCCCGGCGGGAGAGGAACCGCGCGGAAGAATTTAACCAAAAAGGAGAAGAAAAACATGAGCGTTATTTCGATGAAACAGCTTTTGGAAGCAGGTGTTCATTTCGGACACCAGACGAGAAGATGGAACCCCAAGATGGCTCCCTACATCTACACTGAGAGAAACGGAATCTATATTATCGACTTACAGCAGTCGGTAGGCATGGTGGATGATGCGTATAATGCAGTTGCCGACATCATCTCCAACGGCGGAACCATTCTTTTTGTGGGAACCAAGAAGCAGGCTCAGGACGCCATCAGGACCGAGGCAGAGCGCTGCGGTCAGTTCTATGTAAATGAGAGATGGCTGGGCGGTATGCTGACGAACTTCAAGACCATCCGCAGCCGTATCGAGAGACTGAAACAGATCGAGACCATGGAAGCCGACGGAACCTTCGACGTTCTTCCCAAGAAGGAAGTCATTGCCCTGAGAAAAGAGCTGTTCAAGCTGCAGAAGAATCTGGGCGGCATCAAGGAAATGAAGAGAATTCCCGACGCCATCTTTATCGTAGACCCCAAGAAGGAGAGAATCTGCGTACAGGAAGCGCACGCTCTGGGTATTCCGCTGATCGGTATCTGCGATACCAACTGCGATCCCGAAGAACTGGACTATGTAATTCCCGGCAACGACGACGCTATCCGTGCTGTAAAACTGATTGTTTCCAAGATGGCTGACGCCGTGATCGAGGCGAATCAGGGAACTTCCGCATCTGAGGCTGAGGTTGAAGCAGCATCAGAGGAGTTTGTACCGGAAGAGGAAGCGGAAGCTTAAATGAATGATTTGACCGGTCAAGGGCCCGTTTTCACTGAGGCAGATCAGACGGCGGTGCAAAAGAGCTTTTGACCGGGGAATTCTTTGACAGAAAAGACAGAATTCCGGATGAGAAGTCCGGGAGCAGATCGTTTAGGAGGAAAATAGAATGGCTATTACAGCAGCACAGGTAAAAGAGTTAAGAGAGATGACCGGCGCCGGTATGATGGACTGCAAGAAGGCCCTCACAGCTACCGACGGCGATATGGACAAGGCGGTTGAGTTCCTTCGCGAAAAAGGACTTGCCTCCGCACAGAAGAAGGCCAGCCGTATTGCGGCGGAAGGTCTTTGCAGAGCCCGGGTTTCCGAGGACGGAAAGAGCGCGGTTGTGGTTGAGGTAAACTCCGAGACAGACTTCGTGGCGAAGAATGAAAAATTCCAGGGATATGTGGAAGAGGTTGCGGCTCAGGCACTGACTACCTCCGCACCGGATATCGACGCGTTCCTGGCAGAGCCCTGGACACTGGATCCCTCCAAGACCGTGAAGGAAGCTCTTGCAGGACAGGTTGCAGTGATCGGCGAGAATCTGCAGATCCGCAGATTCGCTCAGATGAAGGAGGAGGACGGATTCGTTGCTTCCTACATCCATATGGGCGGAAAGATCGCCGTTCTGGTTGACGTTGTGACCGACGTTGTCAATGATGAGATCAAAGAGATGGCGAAGAATCTGGCTATGCAGTGCGCCGCACTGAAGCCTCTCTATACCAACCGTTCCGAGATCAGCGAGGACTATATCGCTCATGAAAAAGAGATTCTTCACGCTCAGATCATGAACGATCCGAAGGAGTCCCAGAAGCCTGCCAAGGTGATCGATGGAATCATCACCGGCCGTGTAAATAAAGAGCTGAAGGAAATCTGCCTCCTGGATCAGATTTATGTAAAGGCTGAGGACGGCAAGCAGAGCGTTTCCGCCTATGTTGCACAGGTTGCCAAGGCAAACCACGCCAACGTTACCATTAAAGGCTTCGTCCGCTATGAGACCGGAGAAGGCATCCAGAAGAAGGAAGAGAATTTCGCTGAGGAAGTAGCGAAGCAGATGGCAGGAAACTAAGTGAATCAGGCCCGTCAGGGCGCAGATGAAC
>CANQUG010000071.1 GCA_947626985.1 uncultured Lachnospiraceae bacterium
GCTGCTGGTGATACTGGCAATCAAAAACGGGGGAATGTGTTCTCCTGCCTTCTCAGCCTCCGCCCGGCGCCTGGACGGGACATCGATTAAACTTTCATCGTGCCATGCTCACTCTCGGGCATGAGCGGAGTGAGGAGGCGGGGATGAAATAGATACTGCGGCAGGTAAAATCGCCTGCCGGCAGTTTGTTCCGGGCTCTTGCCAAAATGGATATCCTCCGCTATACTGTTTTTGTAGATTTGGAGCGAAGAGGGGGAGCAGGACTCTATGCTGAAAAAACTGCCGGTTGGTGTGGACGGATTTGAGAAAATCAGGACTCAGGATTTTTACTATGTGGACAAAACGATGTTTATTGCGCAAATTCTGCAGGAAGGGAGTGAAGTGAATCTTTTCACCCGTCCGCGGCGTTTTGGGAAAACACTTATGATGGATATGCTGCGATCCTTCTTTGAGATTGGAGGCAGCAGAACTTTATTTGATGGTCTGAAAATCATGGAGGAGACACAGCTCTGCGAAGAATTTATGGGGCAGTTTCCGGTGATTTCCCTTACACTCAAAGGGGTAGACGGACTGGATTATCAGACTGCGGAAAATATGCTTCGTTATGAGGTCGGAATGGAAGCATCAAGGTTTCATTTTCTTGCGGAAAGTGAAAAACTGACGGAGGAAGAGCGGGGGCAGTATTTACGTCTGATCCGGGTGGGAAATGCGGGAGAGCCGGTATTTGCCATGAGCAGAGACGATTTGGCTGCAGGGCTGAAAACTCTTTGCCGGCTGCTGGAAAAGCATTACGATAAAAAAGTAATTCTGCTTATTGATGAATATGACGTTCCGCTGGATAAGGCGTTTCAGCAGGGATATTATGAGGAAATGGTTTTTCTCATACGAAATTTCCTCGGAAATGCGTTAAAAACAAATTCCTCTCTTTATTTTGCCGTTATCACGGGATGTCTTCGAATCTCCAAAGAGAGTATTTTTACAGGGCTGAATAATCTGAATGTCATGTCTGTCACGGAGGAATATTTTAATGACAGTTTCGGGTTTACAGAGGACGAGGTGAAAGAGCTTCTTGCTTATTACGGATGCGGGGAAGCTATCGATACCATGAGGGACTGGTACAACGGATACCGGTTTGGGGGAGCGTCGGTTTATTGCCCCTGGGACGTGATCAAATATACTCAGGCACTGCGAAAAAACAGAAAAGCGCTGCCCAAAAATTATTGGGCGAATACCAGCGGAAATGATCTGGTAAAGAGATTTATTTATAAAGCGGATTATGTTGCGAAGAGCGAAATAGAGCGTCTGATCAATGGAGAAGCCATTACAAAGATCATCCGGGAGGAACTGACTTATAAAGAACTGGACAGTTCCATGGATCATTTTTGGAGTGTGTTATTTTCCACAGGATATCTGACTCAGCGCGGAGAGGCCATGGAAGAGGACAACGGGATAAAACTTGAACTCGTGATTCCGAACAGGGAAATCCGAGGGCTTTTTATCGAACTTGTGAAAGAGTGGTTCGAGGATACGGCCAGGGCGGATTTGTCCAGGATAGAAAAATTCTGCAGAGCTTTTCCTGCAGGAGACGCCGCGGCGGTGGAAGAAATGCTCCGGGAATATCTCTGGGACTCCATCAGCATTCGGGATACCGCAGTGAGAAAAGAAATGAAAGAGAATTTTTATCATGGACTGCTTTTGGGACTTCTCCGCAGCCGGGCGGACTGGCTCACCAGATCTAATACGGAGATGGGAGAGGGGTACAGTGATATTGTGGTCTGCACTCCGGAGAGGACTGGGATTGTGATTGAGCTGAAATATGCGGAGGATGGCAAGCTGGAAAAAGGCTGTCAGGAAGCCCTTGCGCAGATCGAGGATTGGAAATACGCGGCCGCTTTGGAAGGAACAGGCGTTTGCAGGGTGATCAAATACGGGATAGCGTTCTGCAGAAAAGACTGCAGAGTTGCTGTGGAAGAATGAATACGCCGGATGACTATTTCTTCTTTCTCTCACACAAGCTGATGGGGGAGGTAATAAATCATATGGAAGGGGGCGCACGATCAGTGAATAAAAAATTGCCAATCGGTATTGAATTTTTTTCGGATATTCGCAGGCAGGGATTCTATTATGTTGATAAAACCATGTTCATAAAAGAACTGCTGGAAAATCGGGGAAAGGTAAATCTTTTTACGCGGCCGAGAAGATTCGGAAAGACGCTGAGCATGAGTACCCTGAAAGAATTCTTTGAAATCGGAGCGGATCCCGGACTGTTTTCCGGACTGAAAATCTGTGAGGAGAAGCGCCTGTGCGAAGAATATCAGGGGAAATATCCTGTTCTCTTTCTTACTCTTAAGGGAGTGGAAGGAGAGAATTATGAGGAAGCAGGAAATATTCTGGCTGCTGTTATTGCAAATGAGTGCGTCCGGTTATCTTACCTGGCTGACAGCAAAAAAGTAAATCCGGCGGATGCGGCTGTCTTTAACCGTCTGATGAATCAGACGGCGAACAGGACAGAACTGCGGATGTCGCTTGCCACCCTGATGCGTATGCTGCATGCGTACTATGGGGAACAGGTGATCCTGCTGATTGACGAATATGATGTGCCTCTGGATAAAGCGAACGACCATGGGTATTATGACCGCATGATCACTTTTCTAAGAGGATTTTTCGGAGATGCACTGAAAACAAATCCGGATCTCTTTTTTGCGGTAGTAACAGGCTGTCTCCGTATATCCAAAGAAAGTATTTTTACCGGGATCAATAATATGAAGGCGGATACAATTTCCGACAGGCGATATGATGAATACTTTGGCTTTACGGACGAGGAAGTGAAGACAATCCTGGAGGATTATAACCTGACTGATGCCTATGATGATGTGAAGAAATGGTATGACGGTTACCGCTTTGGAGATGCAGATGTATACTGCCCCTGGGACGTTATCAGTCATTGTGACAAACTTCTGGAAAAACCGGACGCCGTGCCGCGGCCGTACTGGGACAACACCAGTTCTAATCAGCTGGTGCGTCATTTTATCGATCTGGCGGATACAACGACGAAACATGATATTGAGAGACTGATCGCAGGAGAAACGATTGAAAAGAAGATAACAGAGAACCTGACATATGATGAAATTGATAAGAAGGCCGACAATCTCTGGAGCGTGCTGTATCTGACAGGGTATCTTACTCTGGACAGGAAGGAAAATGCGGAAACCTGTGAATACAGGCGTCTTGTTATTCCAAACCGTGAAATAAAGGAACTGTTCATCGAGAAAATCCAGTCCTGGTTCGAAGACAGAGTGCTGAAAAATCAGAATTCTCTGGAAGCATTATATCGGGCTTTATATGAAGGGAATGCAGAGGAAACGGAAAAAATCCTGAATCAGCAGCTGCGTTCCATGATAAGCTATTATGATGCCGGCGAGAGTTTTTATTATGGTTTTTTGCTGGGGCTTTTGAGGTGGAAACGTGACTGGGTTATTTCCTCCAACCGGGAGGCTGGAGATGGACGAAGTGATATTCAAATCTGCAGTGAAGATGGAAAAAGAGGAATGATTCTGGAGCTGAAATACGCCAGAACTTCAAAAGAACTGACATCTTTGTGCGACAAAGCTGTCAGACAGGCGGAGGAACGAAAATATGCGGATCCTTTAGTCGACGATGGGTATGAGAAAATATTTATCTGTGGGATCGCATTTCACAAAAAAAGATGCGCTGTGAAAATTCTAAAACTACATGGCCGGGTATGATGGGAAGTCCAAGGAAAATTATTTCTCGGGAATTTCTCGAGATTGCCATGATTTTTCTCGAAATAGATTGACTGATTTCCTGAAAGAAGTTAATATGAATGTGGACAATTTGGAAGGGGGTGATTTTCTGGCTGCAGAATATATCGGGGTAAAGGAACTTGCAGAAAAATGGGGCGTCACCACGAGACGGATCAATCAGCTATGTGCAGAAGGTTATTTTCCGGAAGCTTATAAGAATGGCAAATTCTGGATGATTCCTTCCGATGCGGAAAGACCATCCGTACTGCGAGCAAAGAAGGCAAAGGAGGGTATCTTCCGTACGGGAACAGCAAAACTGCTTCCATGTCCGGTGGGGATCACATCCTATAAGGAGGTCTCCAGGGAATGTTATTATGTCGATAAAACGCTGTTGATCAAGGAACTCATTGATGATCATAATAAAGTATATCTCTTTACGAGGCCCAGGCGTTTCGGCAAGACATTGACCTTAGATATGGTCAGGACTTTCTTCGAGCGAACAGATGAGGATACATCTGCCTATTTTTCAGACAGGGAAATCTGGTCAGCGGGTAAAAAATACCGGGATTACCAGGGGAAATATCCGGTAATCTTTCTCTCTTTTAAGGACGCACACCAGAAAAAATGGGAGGATATGTATCAGAACCTCCGCTTTTCAATAAAGGAAGCTTATCTGGCACATATTGAGCTTCTCAGCAGTGACAGGCTGAATGAATTCGATAAAAAATTTTATCAGAAAATAGCCGATTCCAGCGCCGGAATGACAGATGTCCAGTTTGCGCTGGGAAAACTGTCCTCCATGCTTGCCCGGCATTATGGACAGAAGGCGATTGTAATCATAGATGAATACGATACACCGATCCAGCAGGGTTATCTTAACGGCTGCTATGATGAAGTGATCGATTTCATGAGGAATCTTTTTTCGGCCGGATTAAAGGACAATGAAAATCTTGAATTTGGGCTTCTCACAGGGATTTTGCGCATTGCGAAGGAGAGCCTTTTCAGCGGTTTAAATAATCTGGTTGTGAACACGATTATGGACAGCAGGTACGCGCAGTACTTTGGGTTTACGCAAACGGAAGTTTCCGAAATGGCCGCTTATTATGGCAGAGAAGAAAAGCTTCCCGAAATTCAAAGCTGGTACGATGGGTATCTGTTCGGCAGCGAGGAAATGTACAATCCCTGGTCCGTGATCAGCTACTTTAACAATAACTGTAAACCGAAAGCCTTCTGGTCAAGAACCAGCGGAAATGAGATGATAGGTAAGCTGATCAGGGATGCAAATGCTGAGATATATGAAAGCCTGTCAGCACTGATGCAGGGCAGGGAAGTTCAGGCGATCATCGATACGGATATCATTTATCCGGAGCTTAATAGAGACCCTGATATCATTTACAGCTTCCTGCTGGTGACTGGGTACCTGCGGGTTACGGAAATTGTCAGTGCGATCAGTGACAATCCGATCTGTTCCCTTGCCATTCCTAACCAGGAAATCAAAAGTGTATTTCAGAAAGAAATTTTGAATATGTATAGCGCGGTCTTTACAGGATCCCTGCTGCGAGATTTTGAAGTGTCCATTCGCACGGGGAACAGCATACTGCTTACAGAAACACTGCAGAAATATCTGCTTCAGTCGGCCAGTGTATACGATACCGCCTATGAGAGCTTTTATCATGGAACTGTTTTTGGAATGCTCGCGGTGATGTCTGACAGTTACTATATTACCTCGAACAGGGAATCTGGTGAAGGCCGGCTGGATGTGCAGCTGGAACCCCATGATAAAAGCCGGACAGGATTTATTCTGGAGTTCAAAACGAAAAAGGATCTGGATGATGCCGGTTTGAAAGCGCTGGCTGCGGAAGGTCTTCAACAGATCAGGAACCATCAGTATTACACTGACATGGAATACCATGGTATCAAAAACATCACTCTCTTTGGGATTGGCTTCAGCGGGAAAAAGGTCGCTGTGCAGGTTGAGCGGAAATGATGGAGCTTTCAACAGCAATAAAGACCGGTTCCCCGGTTTTAAGCGCCGAACTGCCCCGGCCTGCGCAAGTCGGGGCAGTTTACTTTTTTGAGAAAGCGTCTTGACATATTTGGGAGAGACTAGTACAGTGTTGCATTAATATCGAAGTAATCAGTGCCTGATATCCGTGCCAACACAAGGCGGAAGAAGGAAGCGATGGGGGTCCATCGCTGACTGATGACAACGCAGTGCTGACGCGGATAGCGGGTGCTGATTACTCGATAATTAATGCAACACTGTACTAGGAAAATAAGTATAAAGCAGGCTGCCAGCGAGGGAGGAATAAAAGGACCTATGGCCAGAACGATCGGGATCGGACGTCAGGATTTTGAAAAAATCAGAGTAAATAATAATTTTTATGTAGATAAAACTGCATTCATTCGGGAATGGTGGGAATCAGAGGATGATGTGACGCTGATCACCAGACCCAGGAGATTCGGAAAGACTTTGAATATGAGTATGACAGAACAGTTTTTTTCTATTGAATATGCAGAGCGTGGAGAACAGCTGTTCATGGGTCTTTCTGTCTGGGAGGAGGAAGCATATCGAAAGCTTCAGGGAACACGGCCTGTGCTGGCGCTCAGTTTTGCCAGTGTAAAGGACGCCGATTTCATGACGGTAAGAGGAAAAATCTGTCAGCTCATTACCAATCTTTACTCCCGGTATCGTTTCCTTCTGCAGGGAGATTTTCTGGACAGTCAGGAGAAAGATTTTTTTCTGCGGGTGCGTCCGGATATGGATACAATGACGGCCACCATGTCGCTGTATCAGTTATCGCTGTTTCTGGAGCGATACTATGGAAAAAAAGTTCTGATCTTTCTGGATGAATACGACACACCCATGCAGGAAGCTTATATATACGGCTTTTGGGAGGAATTGTCCATTTTTATCAGAAGCCTGTTTAATGCGACATTTAAGACAAATCCCTTTCTGGAACGCGCCTTGCTGACCGGTATTACCAGAGCAGGCCGGGAATCTATTTTTTCGGATCTCAATAATCTGGAGGTAGTGACTGCCACATCGGAAAAATATGCGGATTGTTTCGGATTTACAGAGGAGGAAGTCTTTCGGTCCCTGAAAGAATTTGGTCTGGAGGAAGTCAGGAACGGGGTCAGGGATTGGTATGACGGCTTTCGTTTTGGGCATGGGCAGGTACTTTATAATCCCTGGTCCATCGTCAATTTCCTTGACAAAAGAAAATTGCTGCCATACTGGGCAAATACCAGCTCCAATGAGCTGGTCGCATCGCTTCTGAAGCGGGGAAGCAGCGATTTAAAGGCGGACTTTGAACAGCTGCTTAAGGGCGGAACGATTAGACAGTTTCTGGATGAACAGGTGGTTTATCAGCAGCTGGACCAGACAGAAAGTGCAGTGTGGAGCCTTCTCCTTGCAGGCGGCTATCTGCGCGTAGAAGCTTGGAGGATCAATGAGGATACAGGGGAAGCGGAATTCGAGCTGCGTCTGACAAATAAGGAAGTAGCCGTAATGATGAGAGGTTTGATCCGCGGCTGGTTTTCTTCCTGCAAACAGCAGTATAACGGTTTTGTCCAGGCGATGCTGAGAGATGATCTGGAAAGTATGAATGAATACATGAACAGAATTGCCCTTTCGTCCATCAGCTATTTTGATTCAGAAAGTGCCCCTTCTGAGGAGGCACCGGAGCGGTTTTATCATGGACTGGTGCTGGGACTTTGCGTAGAACTGGGAGACCGGTACATGATCACTTCGAATCGGGAGAGTGGTTTTGGGAGATATGATGTTCTGTTTGAACCGAAAAATCCCGGAGGAGACGCTATGATCATGGAATTCAAGGTTCGCAGTCCCCGAGGGGAGGCATCTCTGGAGAATACAGTCCAGGAGGCTCTTTCTCAGATTGAAAGAAAACAATATGACAGAGTGCTTCTGGATCGGGGAGTTCGAAAAGAAAATATCCGAAAATATGGGTTCGCTTTTGAAGGAAAACGGGTACTGATCGGAAGCGATGGCGCTTAGAAAAAAGGAGACTAATAGTTTGCGAAAATTAGCATTAAGTGATGAAATCCTAATGAGCGTGGACAAAGCCGCCCGGCTGTACCTGCCTCTACGGATAGATGTGGATTGCAAAGATCATGTCAGAAGTGACATTTTTTCTTTTTTATTATTTCACTGTTGACATTATTTGTGGCAAGGCTCCTGAAAGCGTTGAGGAATATATCCAATCGCAGCCTGCAGAAGCTCAGCCGCATTTAATGGAATTAAGACATATCATTTGTGGCAGCGTTCCCGGTGTTCGGGAACGAATCGCATGGAGTATGCCTGTGTATGAAAAGGGTGGGCATTCCGTATCATTCGCCGCTTGTAAAAACCATATCAGTTTTTATGCAGATATGGAGATCCTCAAAGTCTTTCAACCGCAATTAAGTGGATTTGCTGTAAAGAAAAGCGCGGTATACCTGCCGCATGATAAAGCGATACCAACGAAAGTAATCGAGAATATCGTGATACGGTGCTTTAATGAAAAGTGATGCCATTAGGAGAAACTACTCGCCATGAGAATTGCGACATGGAATGTGGAAATGGGTATATTTGGAAATCGGGAAGTGTCCTATATTAGTGATCTGCAAAAGCAGGTTGAGGATATCCGTCGTCTGTCCGAACTGGGGAATCTGTGTGTCATAGGGGATTATAATTGCAGCTTTTCCGATAACTACTATTATGCGAAAAGTGGACGGGATATGCTTCTCCAGTGCTTTTGTCAAAACGATATGACTGTCTTGACGGCGGAAAATACGGAATGTATAGACCATATTGCGACTTCATCGGTATTTCTGTCAGGCTTTCATATAGCAATTGGAGAATGGAATACAGATAAGGAATTGTCCGACCACAAAGGTATTGTAGTGGATATTAAGACCGTTTTGTGAATCTTAGCTAAAAAATCGATTTTTAACAAGGGGAGTTTGTTATATGAAAGGAATAGCGGGAATCATATTATGCTTTCTATTTTTATTTTCATTGACCGCTTGCGGCAAAAGCGAAATCAAACACCCATATGAACAGGAGTATGTTGCAGGGCAGGGAAATATAAAGGGTAATGTAAACACGGAAGATTTTTATATGCGGGATAAACGTTTTTCAATCGGGGCAACAAAGGATGGATATGCTGTTTTTAAGAATCCTGGAGAGGCGTATGACGCCCTGCTGGAAAACTATTCAGACGGATTGAAGTTGATTCAGGAGGAGTTTAATTTAGGGAATATTTCTTTGGACAATTATCAGGAATATAAAACCTATGGATGGCAGGTTACTACTGGTACAGAAGATACTCAGGAACAAGCTCATTTTGTTGCTTCATTTTTTGATATTTATGAAAATAGCTTCGATTGAGAAATTGTTAATTTATGAAGGTGTGTGGGAATGATTTATAGTCGGAATGTATCAGGAATTGAGATTCTGCTGCGAAATGTGGATCTTGAAACAGGGACGCTGACGATTCTGGATTCAAAAGGGATCGGCCTGATGCAGATTTAATTCCAAATATAAGACCAAACGCCCGTTTCCGGCGGCTGGAACGTGTCAGCCGTATCGGAGACGGGCGCTTTATTTTGACGGGCTTGTGTGGGAGCATTTGTCCCTATAATCATACTGAGGATTATTATCCCTCTATCACTTCTCCGTTTTTTGGCACATACACTTGCGAAAGCCCGTGCGTTTGTGCAAAAAATCTTACATCATCACTGGATAGCAAAGCATGGTTTACGCTGTCCAAATGCGTTGCAATCACAAGCGCCTTTGGCATCTGTCTGCAAACCGCTTCCACATCGGAAAGATTCATAATAAGCCTTCCGTAAGGCGTGGTCGCCTCGCAGCAATTCACTGCGATTACATCGGGCTTATATTTTTTCAGCGTTTCCTCAACCGTGCTGCAATACACTGTGTCTCCGGCAATATACAATGTCTTGCTTTCTCCGCTCAGGATGTATCCGCTGCCGATTCCCATCCCTCTCACAAGTCTTTCGTTATTCCCATGAATGGCAGGCACCTTTGTAATGGTGACCGAGCCGAAGTTCCTTGTATCTCCCTCAAAGGCTGAAACATTTTCAAAACCCATAGCCTCCGCCTCTTGCCGGTCATCCTCGTTTTGAACGAGGATGTTAATTCCTTTTGGCAGATAAACCGGCGTAAAATGATCCGGGTGAATGTGCGTAACAAGGCAAAAATCCACCCCGGCAAGGATTTCGGCCGGCGTTATCGGCAGAGCGTTCAATGGGCTGTGGATGCCTCTCATCTCCGGTCTTACTGCGCTTGCAAAGAAGCCCTTTCCCTGATCCTGCAGCCACGGATCGAGAAGAATCGTTTGATCGGCGTATTTTATTTTAAGCGTCGCGTTTCGTATCTGTTGAATCTTCATGGCAATCCCCTCACAAATATAGTAAAGTTTTCTGTCGTCTATAAAACAACGTTTGCAAACTCAGTCTGTACAGGCCTTTTCGACAGAGCTGGTGAAATTCTGCTTTTCCAACCATGCCTTTTCTTCGTCGTTTTCCGGTATGTCTATCCGCTCTATCTTAAATATCACCGGCCTTGTGCCGTCGTTGCAGCAGGCAATCATCATTCGGTCATCATTCGTCCAGCCCTTCATGATGGAGCCGCCCTGGAGCGCAGTATAAACATAACGGCTTATGGCATCCCATGCCTCGCTGCAAAAAAGGAGTGAGGGTCCGAATCCCTCTATGCCGACTGGCTCATGGAGCCGAATCTTGTGCGAAAATATAAAGAAAGGAGTGTTTGGGTTATGCCTACAATAGATATGGCAAAAACAGGGCAGAAGATCCACCAGATGCGGGTTAATTCCAGTATGACGATCAAGGATGTCCAGGATGCCTGCGGCGGAATTACAGCGGCAGCCGTATGCAAATGGCAGGCAGGGCAGGCGCTGCCTGCGCTGGATAATCTGGTCATACTGGCCCACATATGGGGCGTTAAATTAGATGATATCATCTGCACGGGCGCCGCGTGATGGCTGCCCGTATATGGGACGGTAGCTTACGCGGTCTGCAGCGCCGGTCTGAAAAACCGGAGGGTGGAGGTTCGACACCTCCCCGTCCCACTCCTCACGCATTGGTCAAGTGGATACGACACCAGACTTTCACTCTGGAGGCGGGGGATCGATTCCCCTATGCGTGATGTGCCGCACCTTAGTCCAGTGGTCAAGACGCTCTCCCCGGACCGCCAGGCATTCCTTCTCCCAGAACGCGATCCCATACCTGATTATTTTCTTCATTCCTCTGCGCTTCAGGCCTTCCGCGTATTTTTGCGTCTCAATCTGCGCCAGGGCATCCGCGCAGCCCTTCTCCAGATTTCCGTTTTCCTGATATTTAAACTCAATAATGATCCCTGTGCGCTCCGGGGTGCAGACCGAAATATCGCTGTATCCTTCGCCGGATTCTTCATTGGATTTAATGATCCAGTCCCTGCGGCTCCGCAAAAGCCCCAGAACCATCCCGTGATAAAAATTTTCCTTCAGATTTTTCCGCACCGCCGTGTCGCGCACGCTGATGGAATCCCACAGATAATCGTGAAGCATTTCGCTGACCCTCTCCGCGTCTCCCTCTACAAAAGCCAGGCAGAACCTGCTGATCCTGGAAAAATCCGTCCTCGATGTTTCCGTGAACCATTCTTTTGCCAGCCGGATAAACAGCTTTGTCACTTCCCTGTTAGGAATGACCAGCTCCATTTCGTCTCCGTAAGACTTTCCGCGCTGCGTCAGATAGCCCGCGGAAAACAGCACGCTCCAGAGATTATCGATGGATTCGTCCAGCTCCTTATAGGTCAGTTCCTGTTTAATGGGCTTCACGACCGTCTCTCCGTTGATCAGCTGTTCGATCTCCTCCTTCGTGGTCTGATCCGCCATGTAAATGAACCGCTTCACCAAATCATTCCCGCTGCTGTCGGACCAGTAGTTCCTGGGAGGAATCTGCGGATCCGCAAGCAGCTCATCACAGTAATTGATCACATCCCACGGGCAGTAAACAGAGGTTCCGCCAAAATGATAGCCATTATACCAGTCCCGGATATCTTCCTTATGCGCTTCCAGCCCGTACGTTTCCAGCAGGCCTTCCACTTTCGCATCCGTAAAACCAAAATATTCGCCGAATCTCGGAGTGGAGACCGTATTTACCTTCAGGTTGTTCATCCCTGTGAAAATACTTTCCCTGGAAATACGCAGGCAGCCGGTGATCACCGCAAAGTAGAGGGCCGGATTAGTCTTCAGCGTATTGCTGAAAAGATTCCGGATGAGCATGATCATCTCATCATAATAACCGTTCTGAAAAGCTTTATCCAGCGGAACATCGTATTCATCGATCAGAAGGATGACCTGCCGTCCGTAATGTTTCGCCAGAAACTGAGAAAGGATTCCCAGACTTTCACAAAGAACATCATCCGACATGGAGAAAAAAGACCCGTTCTCTTTCCCATCTCCCACATGGATCATCCGCAGATACATCCCGCGTTCCTCTTCGGTTAATTTTTCACTCTCCGCCAGAAACCGGAAGCGCAGCGCCTCTTTTCCCACTTTGCTGCGCAGCGCATTGCGCGCCGCTTCAAAATTCCTGCCGTTTACGTCCTTCAACGTGACCGAGATCACCGGGTACCGGCCCATGTACCTTTCACACAGCTCCGTCTCCCGTGAAATATCCAGTCCGTCAAAAAGTGTCCTGTCCGCGCCGATCTCGAAAAAACTTTTCGGCATATCCATCATGAGCGTTTTTCCAAAACGGCGCGGCCGGGTAAAAAGATTCACTTTCCCCCAGTTTCTCAGAAGCTCCGCTATGAACATGGTTTTATCCACATAGTAAAACCCATGGGTTCGAATATCAGCAAACCCTTCCACGCCAACTGGCATTTTTTCCATCATCCCTCCGTCCCCTCCTCTCCAGAATGCATCTAACGCTCTGGCGCAAACAGCCGCCCGGCAGTTAACCGCAGAACCGCTGCAGAATGCCGCCTTCCTCACGATCGTCCGCAAATAGCTGCCCGGCAGTCGGCCACAGAACCGCCGCAGAATGCCGCCTTCAATTTCTGCAGACTGTACAGCGCAGCCGCAGTTAAACCGCTCCTGATGCCACTTTACCATAAAATCCGCCGGCGGTCAACGCGGCAGGATCACCGGCTGGTGACGGAAAACGCCCCCAGCTATCTGCACGGCTGATCCCCGCACGGGGCTTATGCAGCTCTGGCGGATGAACCGGAACGGCAGCGAACAGACGCAGATGACCTTCACTCAGCGGAGCAACTGGTTTGGCCACGTGTCTCCCGACGGAAAAAAAGTCGCTTTTCTTTCTTATCGGAAGGACGATCTGGAAGCCCACGAACATCTGCCGAATATGCAGACCGAGCTGTGGATCATGAACGCGGACGGTTCCGATCCCCATCCCATCGCATCGCATCCCTCTTTGGGGGACAGGGTTCCATCAACGTAAACAGCTGGGCAAAGGACAGCCGGCATCTGGCCTTTGTCAGCTATGAGCTTCTGCACAAATAAACGAGACAGACAGCATCCTTTCATTCATTTTCAAGAGGGAGCTTTTATGGCAAATAAGACCATCATGGAAAAACAGCTTTTATATATGGAATTTTTAAACCGTGAAAATGATCTTCAGAATTTCTATTACGACGAGGCGGTGCTCCAGTATGAGCTTCTGCGTGTGGGAAATCCCAAAGCTGTGAAGGAAGGAAGCAGGCTTTTCTGTCCGGATATGAACGGACACCTGTCCAATGACCCGCTCCAGCATTATCAGTACCTCTTCGTGGCCGCCATCACGCTAGTACAGCATTGCATTAATTATCGAGTAATCAGCACCCGCTATCCGTGCCAGCACTGCGTTGTCATCAGTCAGCGATGGAACCCCATCGCTTCCTTCTTCCGCCTTGTGTTGACACGGATATCAGGCACTGATTACTTCGATATTAATGCAACGCTGTACTAGCTGCCAGATTTGCCATACAGGGCGGCATGAACGCAGAGAAGGCCTACAATACCAGCGATCTTTACATTAACCTGAGTTCCCGGAAAAAAGTGGTTCTGCTTTGACTGGTGGTTCTGCCGCAACACCTTAAAAACCTCATATACCACGTGTTTTTATGTTTTTTCATGACCTGGTTGACAATAGGGGTTTTATTCCCTATACTAATATAAATATAATTCGGGAAGGATGGAAATGCCTATGCCAACAATCAGTTATTTCTACGGAATTATCATTGTCATGTACTTGCGTAATAAGGAGCATAATCCTCCGCATATCCATGCAATCACGCAGGACTTTGACGCTCCATTTCTAATTGCCACAGGAGAAATTATGGAGGGAGAATTTCCTGCGAAAGCAAAGGTTATGGTGAAAGAATTTATATTAAAGTACCAGAATGAACTCCTGACGATGTGGGAAACTGAAAAATACCAGAAACTTCCCCCTCTGAATTAAGGAATAAACCAATAAATGCAGACAAGGAGGCAGCCGCCGTGTTTCATAAAGCAATCGAATTAAAACTGTTAGAAGGCACTGCAATGGAGGTTATTTTTCAAAATGGCATTGTAAAACACTATGATATGAGAGCACTTTTTCCTAAGTACCCCCAGTTAAGAGCTCTGGAAGAACGCTCTCTGTTTCTGAGCGGAAAACTGGTAGGAGCTTACGGCATTATGTGGAATGACGACCTGGACATTGAAGCAGAAACAATTTATGAAGATGGAGAAACTGTCCGCAGAGATGATATTATGCTTCATCAGGTATCTGCAAAGGCTGTTGCTTCAGCCCGGGCAGCAGAAGGAATTTCTCAGAAACAGCTTGCCGCGCTTTCAGGCATGGATCAGTCTGATATTTCCAAAATAGAACGGGGTGCTGCAAATCCCTCCGTTGCAACGCTTGAACGAATTGCAAAGGCATTAAACAGAAAATTATCAATTTCATTTGATGTGCCTGATAAATAAAGAAATCTGTTATTCTCTATTGACAATGTGGTAACATTGCCACACAGGAGGCAGACGAATGGGTATTACAATGACAGACATTGCCCGAACCGCCGGCGTCTCCGTCGCGACGGTCGGACGTGTGATCCATAATAACGGTTATGTGTCCGCACAAGTGCGGGAGAAGATCGAAAAGGCCATTCTTTCGCTGGGCTACGTGCCCAATCAGAGCGCCCGAACGCTGAAAAGCAGCCGCAGCGGCATCATCGGAAGCCTGGTGCTGCAGAGCAACAACAACCTTGCGATAACTGCAGCAATGATCATGTCATCTCCCCCGATGAACGCTTCATCGCCGTGAGTCACAGCACCAGAGAAACCCCATGTGTTTCCCGGGTGTACGTGCTTCCCTTAGAAGGCGGAGAAGCCCGGCTGGTGACGGAAAACGCCCCCAGCTATCTGCACGGCTGGTCCCCGCGCGGGGCTTATGCAGCTCTGGGCATGCGGGTTCGAGTCCTGCCTGCGGCGTTATAGAAAGCGAGAGAGTAGATCTCCCGCTTTCTTTTTTTCTCTTTTTTCATAGAAAAAATACATATCAGGAATGAAAAATTTGTAAAGGAGGTATTCAGATGAACGAAGAATATTCGAAATTGGTCTATAGTGCGGAAGATATACAAAAAATCCTGGGTATCGGACGGTCAAAAACCTACACTTTCCTTCATGAAACCTACAAAACTCAGTCTCCACTTAAAGTGATTCGAGTCGGAAACCTGTACAGAATCCCCAAAGCATCCTTTGACCGGTGGATCAACGGAGAGATTTGATAAACAATATATTGAAAAAACAAGCAAAATGTGATAAAGTGCTTTTGATGGAAAGCCATTATTGAGCACTTTTTCACACAGGAGGTCAATAATGGAAGACTACACAGACAATAGCAATATTTATTACGAAGACCAGACATGGCATTTCCGGTATAAAGAAGTAGATTTTATACATTATGCCATAAACTATAAAAAGAAGGGAGGTTTTAAATCTCAGGCTGAAGCCTGCAAAGCATACAATCAAGAAAAAGAGAAATACGAATCTGACATAAAGAAAATAAAACGATGACAGATATCAAATATACTTTTCTTGAATATCTTGATTATTGGTATCAGTCAATTTATTCACCTTATGTTGGGGAATCCAGACGTTGCGTTTATGCATGGGCTTTATATAATATAATCTATCCAAGCGTTATCCAGGACGTCTTACTTAACAAAATAACAGCGAATTATATCAATGAATTATTGGATCGTTGTAAAGATTATTGTCTTTCTGCAGCCCCTGTATCAAAAGGCCTGATCCGTATAGCATTGCATGATGCCGAAATTGACAGATATATCACTTATAACCCTATTCGGGAAGTTAAAAATTATACATGGAAAAAACCTATCATCACTATTTTTTCCAAAGAACAAATGAAAAAGTTTTTGGCTGCGGCATATCATTATGACAATCTATACCTTGAAATTCTGCTCGGCTTATTCTGCGGATTAAGGAATGGAGAAGTCCGTGGTTTAAAATATGAAGATTTTGACTACGAGAATCAGACAATAACTATTTCAAGACAAAGATGCAGCAGTACAAAAATACGGGTAGTAAAATCCAAAGCTGTTTATGAGGGTAGAGAACGCTATTTTTCAGCGCCTAAAACACCAAACAGTTATCGGACGCTTAAAGTTCCTGAGATTATATTTCAGGAATTGGACCGCAGGAAAAATATAAATCAGCACATCCTTGCTTCTCAACCTGATAAAAAAGCTGAAAACAGTGAATATGTCAGCATCAGCACATTGGGCAATATATCAGCCGATATAACCTTAACAGAAGGTGTAAAGAAAATAGCGAAACAGGCTTCTATTTTTGAGCATGTTACGTTTCACAGCCTCAGGCATATTTTTATATGTGTTGACCCATCCGCATCAGCAGTTTCGTTTGATAAACGTGTCAGAAAAAAGGAACGACAGGATTCCATAAAGAAAGGAGAATCCTGTAAGAAGAGTTCTTTTACAATGCCCAATCCATCGGAAATAGCAAAACTTCTTTTATATTGTCAGAAGGAACGACAAGCCCGGAGAATGTTATTTTATACCAAAGAATCCATTTGGATCCGACATATTTTATTTTATAGTAAATATGCACAAAAAAATAAAAAGTTCCGAACTTGTAAAAAAGCGTTTTTGGGGTTTACATAATTATTTAATTTTTGATATGAAAACATGTCGGATGCATATTTTGAGCTATTTGATACTATAGTTATATT
>CANQUG010000072.1 GCA_947626985.1 uncultured Lachnospiraceae bacterium
TGCTGTACTGGAGTATCTGGTTTCGGAGGATATTATGAGTAAGATCAGGATCAGGAATCTGGACGACCTGGAAAGGCTGGGGGACCAGGTGGAGGACATCATTGAGTCCGCTGTCCGGGAGAAAGATTTTAATAAATTAAATCAGACCATCACACAGACGATCACTCAGGCGGTGAACGGCGCGGTGAATCCGCAGCAGTCCTTCCGGAGGAACGGCGGCGGGGAGCCTGTGAGGGCGTCGGAGAGGGTTTCGGCATCCTTCCGGCCGGATCAGAGAGATTCGTATTCCCGGAATCCGGTCCCGGCTTCGAAAAATCTGCCCGCTGAGCTGTACGAAGGCGTTACGGGAGTAAAGGTAAAGGGAATCCTTAAGACGGTATTCGGCGGAATCCTTACGGGAGGGATGGGGATTGCATTTCTCACTACCGCCGTCCTGCAGCTGGTGATGGGACTTCCGGTACTGGGTCCGTCCCTCCTTCTTCTGGCGGGGACGGGAGCGGGTGCCTGGATGCTCAGGAGCGGGTACGGGGATCTGGGCCGGACAGGCCGTTTTCAGAAATATATCCGCGCTCTGGGAGAACGCACCTACTGCAATTTTGAACTGCTGTCCCAGACGGTGAACAGGCCGGTAAAATTTGTGCGCAGGGATGTGAAGGAGATGATCAGCCGCGGCTGGTTCCGGCAGGGACATGTGGACCGTCAGGAAACCTGCCTGATCACCACCAATGAAACCTATCAGCAGTACGAGCAGACCCAGAAGCAGCTGGAGGAGCGTCAGGAGGCGCTGAAGCGGGAGGAGGACGCCAGAAAGAAGGTCTCCCCCGAGGTACAGGAGATCCTGAAAAAGGGAGACGCCTATCTGGAAAAGATCCGCAGGAGCAACGACGCCATTCCGGGCGCGGAGATCTCCGCGAAGATTTCCAGGATGGAGCAGATCGTAGAAAATATTTTTGACAGAGTGGAGGCGCATCCGGAGGTGATCCATGATCTGAAGCGGTTTATGGATTATTATCTTCCCATGACGGTGAAGCTTCTGGACGCCTATGAGGATATGGACAGACAGCCGGTGCAGGGAGAAAATATCCGCAGCTCCAAGAAGGAGATCGAGGATACCCTGGACACCCTGAATGAAGCCTTTGCCAGAATTCTGGATTCCATTTTCCAGGATACGGCCTGGGACGTCTCCAGCGATATTTCCGTGCTTCATACGGTGCTGGCCCAGGAGGGGCTCGCCGGAGACGACTTTAAGGTATGAGGGAAGGTGTTGTTTCCTGCTTTTATGACAGATGGAAGACCTGCCGCATGGAGGAACCTGTAAGATCCTCCGGGACAGGAGAAAAAATTTACAGAGAAGGAGAAAAGGAATGGCGGAAGAATGGAAGGAATGGGGCGAGGAAGCTCCCTCGCTGACGCTGGAGCCGGATCTGGGAGAACCGGAGCCGGAGAAGGCCGGAGTGATGGAAGTGCAGCCCGAGATGAGCGAAGTGCAGAAGGAGATGGCCAGGACCGTACTGAGTCCGCAGGAGCAGAAGGCGGTGGAGGACTTCGCCGCGAAGATCGATATCGAGAATACGAATCAGATCCTTCAGTACGGCGCCGGAACCCAGAAAAAAATGGCGGATTTTTCCGATGAGGCTCTGGCCAACGTCCGGGCTCAGGATCTGGGAGAGGTGGGAGATCTCATCACGGACGTGGTGGGAGAGCTGAAGGGCTTTGACGCTGAGGAGGACAAGGGATTTTTCGGATTTTTCAAAAAGCAGGCCAGTAAGATCGAGACCATGAAAAACCGTTATGACAAGGCGGAGGCCAATGTGGAGAAGATCATGGACGCCCTCACCCAGCATCAGATCCGTCTTCTGAAGGATTCTGCCATGCTGGATAAAATGTATCAGCAGAATCTGACGTATTTTAAGGAACTGTCCATGTACATCCTGGCCGGGAAGAAAAAGCTTCAGGCGGTGCGGGACGGCAAGCTGAGGGACCTGGAGGAGCGGGCCAGACAGACCGGTTATCCGGAGGACGCCCAGGCGGTGCGGGATCTGGATGACAAATGTCTCCGCTTCGAGAAGAAGCTTCACGATCTGGAGCTTACCCGGACCATTTCCATGCAGACGGCCCCCCAGATCCGTCTGGTACAGAGCAATGACACCATGATGGTGGAGAAGATTCAGACCACTCTGGTAAACACCATCCCGCTGTGGAAGAGCCAGATGGTGCTGGCTCTGGGAATCGCCCATTCCACAGAGGCCGCCAAGGCCCAGAGAAGCGTGACCGACGTCACCAATGAACTGCTGCGGAAAAACGCGGAGGCCCTCCATGTGGCGTCCGTGGAGACGGCCAGGGAGTCCGAGCGGGGCATCGTGGATCTGGAAACGCTGAAGAAGACAAACGCGGATCTGATCCAGACCCTGGACGACGTGCTGAAGATTCAGAAGGACGGCAGAGAGAAACGCCGTCAGGCTGAGGAGGAGATGACCAGGATGGAAAATGATCTGAAAAATAAACTGCTGGAGATTCGCCGCTGATTCCGGGAGATACGCCGGAACCGGAAAAGGATGGAATCGAATAGTCACCCAGGGGCTTTCTGAACGGAACGGCCCCTGGTTTACATGTTCAAGTCTGAAACGGAGGAAACTCATGCATCGCAATCATACGAAGGTGATACAGATCGGAGACCGGAAAATCGGAGGGGGAAATCCCGTTCTGATCCAGTCCATGACCAATACGAGGACGGAGGACGCGGCCGCCACAGCCGCCCAGATTCTGGCTCTGGAGCAGGCCGGCTGTGAGATCATCCGCTGCGCGGTTCCCACGGAGGAAGCCGCCCGCGCCCTGAGGGAGATTAAAAAGCAGATCCACATCCCGCTGGTGGCGGATATTCATTTTGATTACCGGCTGGCCATCGCCGCCATGGAAAACGGCGCGGACAAGATCCGCATCAACCCGGGCAATATCGGAAGCCGGGAGCGCATCCGGGCTGTGGTGGACACTGCCCGGGAGAGAAACATTCCCATCCGGGTGGGAGTGAACAGCGGCTCTCTGGAGAAGGAGCTGGTGGAGAAATATCACGGCGTGACGGCGGAGGGTCTGGTGGAGAGCGCTCTGGATAAAGTGAGGATCATCGAGGATCTGGGATATGATAATCTGGTAATCAGCATCAAATCCTCAGATGTGCTCATGTGCGCCAGAGCTCATGAACTGATCGCTCAGAAGACCCGGTACCCCCTCCATGTGGGGATCACCGAGGCGGGCACCCTGTATTCGGGAAATATAAAATCCGCCGTGGGTCTGGGGATCATTCTCTATCAGGGAATCGGGGACACCATCCGCGTCTCTCTCACGGGAGCTCCCCTGGAGGAAGTGAAATCCGCGAAACGCATTTTAAAGACCCTGGGCCTGCGCAAAGGCGGGGTGGAAGTGGTATCCTGCCCTACCTGCGGACGTACCCAGATCGACCTCATCGGTCTGGCCAACCAGGTGGAAACCATGGTCCAGGACATTCCTCTGGATATCAAGGTGGCCGTGATGGGCTGCGTGGTGAACGGTCCCGGCGAGGCGAAGGAAGCGGATATCGGCATCGCCGGCGGCAAAGGCGCGGGCCTTCTTATTAAAAAAGGTAAAAAGGTGAAGACCGTTCCGGAGGGAGAACTGCTGGAAGCCCTCCGTCAGGAGCTGCTGCACTGGAACTCTCCGGATTCCGTGAGAGAGGATCCGCTCTGTGATCATTAGTATCCGTGTCCTGCCTTTGGCTGGGATGCGGCGTCAGGTCAGGTGATCAGATGGAAAAAAGTTTTTTTGAGGTATTTCCTCATTTGAAGGTAAATAAGGAACTGGAGGAGTGGCTGGAGCTGGTGCGGGTCACCAGAGTAGCCTGCAACGGGGCAAAGACCCGGCTGCGGGTGTACATCTCCAGCGACCGCTGGATTCATAAAAAACATATTCTGGCTCTGGAGGACCAGATTGAGCGCCAGTGCTTTGCCGGTCTGGGGATGAGCGTCACGGTGGTGGAGCGGTTCCATCTTTCCGTCCAGTATACGCCGGAGAATTTTCTGGAGGCTTATCATTCCAGTATGGAGCTGGAGCTCCGGAATTATAACATGCTGGAGTGCAACCTGTTCAAGCGGGCGAAGATCACTTTTCCGGAGGCGGACGAGATGAAGCTTGCGCTGCCGGATTCCGTGATCACCCGGGACAGAGGACACATTTTGGTGGAATATATCCAGAAGGTGTTCTGTGAACGCTGCGGGATGAATCTGAAGGTGGAGCTCTCCTTCGAGGAAGCGGAGGAGAGCAGATACCGGAAAAACGCCGCTCTGCAGATCAGCCAGGAAGTGGACAATGTGCTGAAAAAGGCCAGAATCTCCCGGGAGAGCAAAAAGACGGAGGAGGAGAAGGGCGGCGAAAGAGCTGCCGCCGGAGAAAAATCCTCCGGGGAGAAGAAGGAGAAGGCCGCGGGGGCGGTTCCCGCTCCGGGACAGAAGCCCCGGGGAGGCCAGCAGGGCGAGTTCCGGGGAGGCTTCCGCAGGGATCCCAATCCGGATGTGCTTTACGGCAGGGATTTTGAGGGAGACGCCATTCCCCTGGAGAACATCACCGAAGTCATGGGTGAGGTGATCATCCGGGGACAGGTGATGGATGTGGAGGCCAGGGAGATCCGGGGAGACAAGACCATACTGATCTTTCCGGTGACGGACTTCACGGATACCATTGTGATTAAAATGTTCCTCCGGAACGAACAGCTTCCGGAGATTAAGGAATTTCTGAAAAAGGGCGCATTTTTAAAGATCTGCGGAACCACCACCATCGACCGGTTTGACAGCGAGGTGACGGTGGGATCCATCAGGGGAATCAAGAGGATTCCGGATTTTACCACCGCCCGGATGGACACCAGTCCCCAGAAGCGGGTGGAGCTCCACTGTCATACCAAGATGAGCGACATGGACGGGGTGACGGACGCCAAAGCTCTGGTAAAGCGCGCTTACGAGTGGGGGCACAAGGCGATCGCCATCACGGACCACGGAGTGGTGCAGGCCTTCCCCGAGGCGAACCACTGCTTTGACGCCTGGGGCGGATGCGTGCCCAAGGATTCGGATTTCAAGGTGCTGTACGGAATGGAAGCCTACCTGGTGGACGATCTGAAGGGGATGGTGAATAACGGAAAGGGACAGCGCCTGGACGGCAGCTTCGTGGTATTCGACATTGAGACCACCGGCTTTTCCCCTCTTACCTGCGCTATCATAGAGATCGGGGCTGTCCGGGTGGAGAAGGGGCAGATCACGGACCGGTTTTCCGCCTTCGTGAACCCCAGGGTTCCCATTCCCTTCCGCATCGAGCAGCTTACCGGCATCAACGACGCCATGGTGGCGGAGGCCCCCGGCATCGAGGAGGTCCTTCCGGAATTTCTGGAGTTTTCCAGAGGCGCGGTGATGGCTGCCCACAACGCGGACTTTGACATGAGCTTTATCATGGAGAACTGCCGCCGTCTGGGACTTCCGGATGAATTTACTTATGTGGACACCGTGGGCATGGCCAGATTTCTTCTTCCGGCGCTGAACCGGTTTAAGCTGGATACGGTTGCCAAGGCCGTGGGCGTGCCTCTGGGGCACCATCACCGGGCGGTGGACGACGCTGCCTGCACGGCGGATATTTTTGTAAAGTTTGTGAGCATGCTGGCTGAGAGAGACATTTTTGACGTGGACGAGCTGAACCGGCAGGGGGCTGTGTCGGAGGACACGATCCGCAAGCTGCCCACCTATCACGCCATCATTCTGGTGAAAAACGAGACCGGAAGAGTGAATTTGTATAAGCTGGTAAGTCAGTCCCATTTAAAGTACTATCATCGTCGGCCAAGGGTTCCCAAGAGCGTTTTCGAGGCTCACAGGGACGGACTGATCATCGGGAGCGCCTGTGAGGCGGGAGAGCTGTATCAGGCCCTGCTTCGGGGCGCGCCGGACACGGAGATCGCCAGGCTGGTGAATTTCTATGATTATCTGGAGATTCAGCCCCTGGGGAACAACCGGTTTATGATTCGGGACGAGAAGAACGACGCGGTGCAGTCCGACGAGGACTTAAAGGAGCTGAACCGGAAGATCGTGAAGCTGGGGGAGCAGTTCCGGAAGCCGGTGGTGGCTACCTGCGACGTACATTTTATGGATCCTCAGGACGAGATCTACCGGAGGATCATCATGGCGGGAAACGGCTTTGCCGACGCGGACGAGCAGGCGCCGCTGTACCTGCGCACCACGGAGGAGATGCTGGAGGAGTTCTCCTATCTGGGAAGCGAGAAGGCGGAGGAAGTGGTGATTACAAACACCAACAAAATCGCTGATATGATTGAGAAAATTTCGCCCATCCATCCGGACAAATTTCCGCCTGTGATCGAGAATTCCGACCGGGATCTGAGAGACATCTGCTTTAAAAAGGCTCATGAGATGTACGGGGATCCCCTTCCGAAGATCGTGGAGGACCGCCTGACGAAGGAGCTGAACTCCATCATCTCCAACGGATACGCGGTGATGTACATTATCGCGCAGAAGCTGGTGTGGAAATCCAACGAGGACGGTTATCTGGTAGGCTCCCGCGGTTCCGTGGGCTCCTCCCTGGCCGCCACCATGTCGGGAATCACGGAGGTGAATCCTCTGTCGCCCCATTATCTCTGCCCGAAATGCAAATACAGCGATTTCGATTCCCCGGAGGTAAAAGCCTTCGGAGGAATGGCCGGGTGCGATATGCCGGATAAGATCTGTCCCAGATGCGGGACAAAGATGTCCAAGGAAGGCTTTGACATTCCTTTCGAGACCTTCCTGGGATTTAAAGGGGACAAGGAACCGGATATCGACCTGAACTTTTCCGGAGAATATCAGGCCAACGCCCACCGCTATACGGAGGTTATTTTCGGAAAGGGACAGACCTTCAAGGCGGGAACCATCGGCACCCTGGCGGACAAGACCGCCTTCGGATATGTGAAGCGATATTTCGAGGAGCGGGGCGTACATAAGCGGAACTGCGAGATCAACCGGATCGTACAGGGCTGTACCGGCGTCCGCAGAACCACGGGGCAGCACCCCGGCGGCATTATCGTTCTGCCGAAGGGGGAGGAGATCGAGAAATTCACTCCCGTGCAGCACCCCGCCAATGATATGGAAAGCGACATTATCACCACACACTTTGACTATCACTCCATCGACGGAAACCTTCTGAAGCTGGACATTCTGGGACACGATGATCCCACCATGATCCGTATGCTGGAGGATCTTACGGGAATCAGCGCCAGGGACGTCCCTCTGGATCAGAAGGACGTGATGTCCCTCTTTGCCGGGACCTCCGCGCTGGGAATCACTCCGGAGGATATCGGGGGATGTAAGCTGGGCTGCCTGGGAGTGCCGGAATTCGGTACGGATTTCGCCATGCAGATGCTCATGGATACGAAACCGAAGTATTTTTCCGATCTGGTCCGGATTGCGGGACTGGCCCACGGAACGGACGTGTGGCTGGGAAACGCCCAGACGCTTATCGAGGAGGGCAAAGCCACCATTTCCACCGCCATCTGCACCCGTGACGATATCATGATCTATCTCATCAGCAAGGGGGTGGAGAGCGGTCAGGCCTTCACCATCATGGAGAGCGTCCGGAAGGGCAAGGGCCTGCGGCCGGAGTGGGAGCAGACCATGAAGGAACATGATGTTCCGGACTGGTACATTTGGTCCTGCAAGAAGATCAAGTACATGTTCCCCAAGGCCCATGCGGCGGCTTACGTTATGATGGCCTACCGTATCGCCTGGTATAAGGTGTTTCAGCCTCTGGCCTACTATGCGGCCTTTTTCAGCATCCGCGCCACGGCCTTTTCCTATGAGACCATGTGCATGGGCAGGGACCGGCTGGAGTTTTACCTGTCCGAGCTTCGGAAAAAGGGGGACGACGCCACGAAGAAGGAGCAGGATTCCATCCGGGATATGCGGATCGTTCAGGAGATGTACGCCAGAGGGTTTGAATTTATGCCCATTGACATTTATAAGGCGAAGGCACACAGGTTTCAGATCATCGACGGGAAGCTGATGCCCTCTCTGGACAGCATCGACGGGATGGGAGAGCGGGCCGCGGAGGCTGTGGTGGAAGCGGCGAAGGAGGGGAAATTCCTCTCCAAGGACGATTTCCGGGACAGGACGAAGGTGAGCAAGACGGTGGTGGACCTTATGGACGACCTGAAGCTGTTCGGGGACATTCCCAATTCCAACCAGATGTCGCTGTTTGATTTTTCGTTATAGAGGATATTTAGTATAAAGAGGAATTGTTATGAAAAAGGAAGAACTGCGGTATCTGCAGAGGCTGTCCGAGCTGTACCCCACCATCGGGAAGGCTTCCACGGAGATCATCAATCTCCAGTCTATTCTGAACCTTCCCAAGGGCACGGAGCATTTTATGTCGGATCTCCACGGGGAATATGAAGCGTTCTCCCACGTGCTTCGGAACGGCTCCGGAGCCGTGCGCAAAAAGATCGACGATGTGTTCGGCCACACCCTCAGCAATAACGACAAGCGCTCTCTGGCGACCCTGATCTATTATCCCAGGGAGAAGATGGAGCTGGTAAAAAAGACCGAGACGGATATGGAAAACTGGTACACCATCACTCTTTACAGGCTGATCGAGGTGTGCAAGACCACCGCCTCCAAATATACCCGGTCCAAGGTGAGGAAGGCCCTTCCGGCGGACTATGCCTATGTGATCGAGGAGCTGATCACGGAGAAGGCGGAGGTGCTGGACAAGGAAGCCTACTATGATTCCATTGTAAATACCATTATCCAGATCGGGGGAGCGGAGAAGTTTATTATCGCCCTGGCGGAGCTGATTCAGCGCCTTGTGGTGGATCATCTCCACATTCTGGGGGATATCTACGACAGGGGCCCCGGTCCCCATTTTATCATGGACCGGCTGATGGAGTACCATTCCTTGGACATTCAGTGGGGAAATCACGACGTGGTGTGGATGGGCGCCGCGGCGGGAGAGCCCGCCTGCATCGCTACGGTTCTGCGGAACAGCATCCGCTATGGAAATCTGGATATTCTTGAGGACGGCTATGGGATCAATATGATTCCTCTGGCTACCTTTGCCATGGAGGTCTACGGGGAGGATCCCTGTGAGATCTTTGAACTGAAGGGCGGCAGCAGCTACAACGCCCTGGAGAAGGAACTGGGACGGAAGATGCACAAGGCCATCGCTGTGATGCAGTTTAAGCTGGAGGGACAGCTGATCCGGAGAAATCCGGAGTTCCATATGGAGGACCGCTGCCTGCTGCACAGGATTCATCCGGAAACCGGAACCATCACCATGCCGGATGGGAATGAGTACAAAATGCTGGACTGTGCTTTTCCGACCATCGACTGGGAGGATCCCTATGCCCTCTCGGAGGGAGAACAGGATGTGATGGACCGTCTCAGCCAGGCCTTCCGCAACTGTGAGAAGCTGCAGAACCATATCCGCCTTCTGCTGGACCGAGGGGGACTTTACAAGGTCTATAACGGAAATCTGCTTTTCCATGGAAGTATTCCCTTAAATGAGGACGGTACCTTCAAGGAAGTGGAGATTTACGGGGAAACCTTCAGGGGCAAGGAGCTGTACGACGTTCTGGAAGCCTATGTGCGCCGGGCCTTTTACGCGGTGGACAGAGCAGAGCGTTCCAGAGGCGGGGATATCCTGTGGTACATCTGGGCAGGTCCAAATTCTCCCCTGTTCGGAAAGGATAAAATGACCACCTTCGAGCGGTATTTTATCGCGGAGAAGGAAATCCACAAAGAAAAGAAGAACGCCTACTACCGCCTTCTGGAAAACGAGGAGGTGGTGGATTCCATGCTGCGGGAATTCGGGCTGGATCCTGCGGCTGGGCACATTATTAACGGTCATGTGCCGGTGCACCAGATCGAGGGGGAAAGTCCGGTGAAATGCGGCGGCAAGGTGATCGTTATCGACGGAGGCTTTTCCAAGGCTTACCGGAAGGTGACGGGAATCGCCGGTTACACGCTGATCTACAGCTCCTACGGCCTGATTCTTTCGGCCCATGAACCGTTCACCTCGGCGGAGGCTGCGGTGTCCCAGGAAACGGACATCGTTTCCAACCGGGTGGCTGTGCGCTACGCCGCCCGGAGACAGCTGGTGGGAGATACGGACAACGGCCGCGCCCTGAAGGAGAGGATCGAGGAGCTGAAGGAGCTTCTGGACGCTTACCGGAAGGGAATCATCAAGGAGAAAAAATAATACACAGATAAGGAGAATATCAAATGGGTGGAATTTTTGGAGTAGCTTCAAAGTCCAGCTGCGTTCTGGACCTCTTTTTTGGAATTGATTATCATTCACATCTTGGGACCCGCAGAGGCGGTATGGCTGTATACGATGAAGAAAAGGGTTTTGACAGATCGATCCACAATATTGAGAATTCGCCTTTCAGGACCAAGTTTGAGCGGGATGTGGCGGAGCTGGAGGGAAACCTGGGCATCGGCTGCATCTCCGACAGCGAACCCCAGCCTCTCCTGGTGAGATCCCATCTGGGAAATTTTGCCATCACTACGGTGGGAAAGATCAATAACATGGATGAGCTGGTCACCCATGCCTTTAAAAACGGCTGCACCCATTTTCTGGAGATGAGCGGCGGAAACGTGAACCCCACGGAGATGGTGGCTTCCCTGATTAATCAGAAGCCTACCATGGCGGAGGGCATCCGCTATGCTCAGGAGATGATCGACGGTTCCATGACCATGCTGGTTCTCACTCCGAAGGGAATTTACGCGGCCAGGGATTTTCTGGGCAGAACGCCTCTGATCATCGGAAAGAAGGAGGACGCCTGCTGTATTTCCTTCGAAAGCTTTGCCTATATTAATCTGGGCTATGAGGATTATATGGAGCTGGGCCCCGGGGAGATCGTTTTCGTTACGCCGGAGGGTGTGGAGAAAATTCAGAAACCAGGCGAAAAAATGCGTATTTGTTCCTTCCTCTGGGTATACTATGGATATCCTACCTCCACCTACGAGGGCGTCAATGTGGAGGAAATGCGCTATAAATGCGGAGATATTCTGGCACAGAGAGACGCCGGGGAGGTGCATCCCGACATTGTGGCCGGCGTTCCGGATTCGGGAATCGCTCATGCCATCGGATACGCCAACCGCTCGGGAGTGTCCTTCGCCAGACCCTTTATCAAATATACGCCTACCTGGCCCAGGTCCTTCATGCCGACCCAGCAGAGCCAGAGAAACCTGATCGCTCGGATGAAGCTGATTCCGGTGCATAATCTCATCAAGGGCAAAAAGCTTCTGATGATCGATGATTCCATCGTCCGGGGAACCCAGCTCCGGGAGACCACGGAGTTCCTGTACAATAACGGGGCCAAAGAAGTGCATATCCGTCCCGCCTGTCCGCCTCTTCTGTACGGATGCAAATACCTGAATTTTTCCAGGTCCAAGTCCGATATGGATCTGATCACTAGGAGAGTGATTCAGAAGCGGGAAGGGGATCAGGTGGACGAGAAGGTGCTGGCGGACTATGCCAATCCGGATTCCGTGAATTATAAGGAGATGCTGGAGGATATCCGCGCGGAACTGAATTTTACCACTCTGAAATATCACCGGCTGGACGATCTGGTGAAATCCATCGATATTGATCCGTGTAAGCTGTGTACCTATTGCTGGAGCGGAAGGGAGTAACGGCAGCAGCGCTGACGGCCGCGGGGTGCATGCAGAGACGATGAAAATTGGGATTCATCAGTGCGCCTCCAACGTGAGGCGCATGCAGAAACGGTGAAAATCGGGCCGGGCGGCTGTCCGGTGCGAGGGCGGGAAGTCTGCCGCCGGAAATGAACGGGCATTGCTGCTGTATGAAGGACAGAAGCGGCGTGAGAACGCCGGGTATGTGGTTCGGAAATTCTGTTGCGGGGGGAGCAGGGAGTGACATTTGGAAGAATACGTGTGGGGTGAAAAAAATGAAAAAAGATATTCTGAAAATTATTCTGGCTGCCCTGATCGCCATTTTTGTCATGATCGGGATTGGAACGATTTTTCTCGCGGGACAGAGGAAAAAGGAGATGAAGGAGCTCAGGAAGCAGGAGGCGCTGCAGCAGCTGGAGAATATTCCTACAGTCACGCCTACGGCTGCGGTCACCGTGACGCCCAGGCCTGCCACCCCTACGCCTTCTCCTGCGCCCACATTGACTCCCACGCCTGTTCCCACCCGCGCGCCGGCCTTTGTTCCGGATAATTTTACAGGAGCGTGGTACAGTCCCGACGGGCTGACAAGCATCAATATCTATGATCTCACCGCAAAATCTGTTTCTTTCTATTTCAGTCAGAGCAGCAGAGATTCGGGGGGAACCTGCGAGGCGGATGTGGTGGCCGAAGTGGCGGGCAACGCTTCCAAGTTTTCCTTTACAGATTCCTATGGGAGCAGCGCTTCCGGAAATCTGATTTTTGACCGGGGACGACTGTATGTGAAGATCAGCACTTCCTGGCAGGCGGACGGCGCCTGGGTGAGTCCCGATGTAGACTGCGTTATGCAGAGGGAGCGTCCTCAGGCGGAGCCGGAGGCCCCCGGCGTTCCCGCAACGGAAACGCCGGCGCTTTCTGAGAATCAGCCGCCTTCCTCCGGCGGAGAGTATTTTTTCCAGGACAGCGACAGCCGTTACCTCACGGACGAGGAGCTTTCCGGGTATTCCGCGGAGGATCTGGAACTGGCGAAAAATGAGATTTATGCCCGTCACGGAAGAAAGTTTGTGACGGATCGGATCGCGGACTATTTCGAGGGAAAATCCTGGTATCAGGGGACGGTGGACGCGGAGACCTTCGACGCCATGAGCCCGGAGTCTGTGTTCAACGAGTATGAGCTGGCGAATATCGCGAAGATCGTGGAGTGGGAGAAGAAAAAGAGGGAATAAGGAAAACCTCTTTTTTTCTCGAACTTTCCCGTACGATCAGCCCTTCCCTGGACGGAATTTTTGTGATAAATTGTATACGTGATTTAAGATTGCCAGGAAGAACAGGAATGGTCTTGGATGGCGGAACAGGATGGTGTAACGTCTAAACAGAAAGGAAATATATGATTACAGTTGTCAGGGGAGTAACATCGAAAAAGGTTCTTGCGGACAGACTGATTGAATTATTAGAGGGAATGGAACTGGATGGCTATTTTTATCTGGGTTATCCTGTTCTTGGCAGTATGGAAGGGAAAATTAAGGTCGATGCTCTGTTGATTTCCAGTCAGTGCGGGCTGATTATTTTTGATCTGGATATGACTTCGGAGGTTGATGCAGAGAAAAAAACGGCGATGCTGGATGAACTGTATAATAACATGGAATCCAGGCTTAAACGGTACAGTTATCTGTCAAAAAGAAGAAGTCTGCAGGTACCTATTTATGTAATATCTTATGCTCCCCGGAGCAGAGTTTCCAATGAGGATATTTTCACTTCAGAAGACAGCCTCAAAGCGTATATAAAAGGACTTTGCTGGAAGGAAAGTCCTGATTACTATCCGAAGCTTCTCGAAGCTGTTCAGATGGTTTCTCAGATAAAAAAACGCGGACAGCGGGGCAATATCAAAAATGCTGACTCCAGGGGAGCCAAACTGAAAAGAATTGAAGATCAGATTTCCTGTCTGGACAAAGATCAGAGTAAAGCGGTGATTGAGACAGTTGAGGGAGTACAGAGAATCCGCGGTTTGGCCGGATCAGGCAAGACGATTGTACTTGCCCTGAAGGTGGCTTATTTGTATACCATGTATGAAAGCAAGGTTATCGCTGTTACTTTTAACAGCCGCGCTCTTAAAAATCAGTTTGAGCAGCTGATTACAAATTTTATTATTGAGAATACGAATGAAGAACCGGATTGGACCCGTATAAGGATCATACATGCGTGGGGAAGCAGAAATTCGGAGGGACTGTATTTTAACTTCTGTAAGGCGAATAATCTGGTTTGCTATGATTATGCAGATGCCTGCAGAAAATATGGGCGTAATGCAGATGCATTCGATAAAGTATGCGAGGAAGCCATAGATACGGTGAATAAGCCTGTGCCATTGTATGACGTAATATTGGTTGATGAAGCACAGGATTTTTCAAAATATTTTTTGCGTATGTGTTATTTGTCTCTGCCTGAAGAGAGCCGTATGCTTGTTTATGCGTATGATGAGCTGCAGAGTCTGGATAATAAAAATGTTGCTTCTCCGGAAGTGATTTTCGGAAGCAGTAATGGAAAACCCAATGTGATTTTGGATAATGGAAATGGCAGAGCAGAAGATATCGTACTGTCCAAGTGTTATCGTAATTCCCGGCCCGTATTGATTACAGCGCACAGTCTTGGCTTTGGGATTTACCGTACAAAAGAAAAGGGGGAGGAAACACAGCTGGTTCAGCTGTTCGAAGATAAAAAGCTGTGGGAGGATATCGGCTATACAGTGAAGGAAGGCGGCATTTGTGACGGAAAACCGGTGACATTTTACAGGACAGAGAAAACCAGTCCGGCTTTCCTTGAAGATCATTCTCCCGTAGATGATCTGATACAGTTTTTAAGATTTGAGGATTCTTTACAGGAAGCGTTGTGGGTAGCAGACGATATTGAAAGGAATCTGAGAAATGAGGAACTGAAATATCGGGATATTATGATCATTCATCCGGATCCCAGGGTGGCTAAAAGTTACGTTGCAAATATACGAATGATATTGATGGAAAGACGGATTAAATCCCATATAGTTGGTATTCAGACATCTCCGGATGATTTCTTTCAGGAAGATTCTGTGGCGATTACCCAGATATACCGCGCCAAGGGAAATGAAGCGGCGGTGGTGTATTTGGTAAATGCGGATCTTTGTGCAGGAGGCGTAAATTTATCCAGAAAAAGAAATATTCTGTTTACAGCGATTACTCGTTCAAAAGCGTGGGTCAGAGTTTGCGGACTTGGTGAAAATATGGATAAACTGATTTCGGAGTATCGCAAAGTAAAAGAAAATGATTTTCAGTTGAGTTTTGTTTATCCCAGCGAAGAGCAAAGAAAGAAAATGCGTATTATTCACCGGGATAAGACTCAAAATGAAATTTCCGCTATAAAGCAGAGTAATTTCAGTTTATCTGAGGTGACGCAGAAGATTATCAACGGAGAAATTCAGAAAGAGGACCTGGATACAAATACCCTGAATGCGCTGAAGGATGTGTTGTTCAATTGAAAAAAATAAATGATGTTTTCAAAGAAGTGAGGAATATTACGCAGGAATTAATTCGATGCGGACTGGCGGAGGAATTTAATTTTCCTGTAGTGAAGGGTACCGATGTTATCTGGACCGGATATACAGATATTTCATTTTATCTGAAAAACATGGATTATGTAACCATATATTCGGAAATGGAAAAACAACGAAATTATAATTTTAAATTTCCTGATGGAGGAATTGTGCAGCTCATGTATCGATATAATCTGTCAGGAGAAGAACTGCAGTCGCACAGGCTGGCATTTTATCCGTCTCCCTCCTTTGAAATATATCAAAATGACGCGGAGCTGTATGATGCGGATTACATATATGGGGATATTTTGAATAAGGAAGTATTGCCCGTGATTATCAGAGCGGATTATAACTGTGAGAATACGGCCGGTAAGATTCATCATCCGTATTCTCATATTACCCTTGGCGGATATAAAAATTGCAGAATTCCTGTGGATCGCCCCATTTCTCCCGCCCAGTTTGTGAAATTCCTGATGGAACATTTTTATTATGTTCCAAGTACCCGGTTGGATTTTAATTTTGATATGAGAAGTATTGTGTATTTTGAAGAACATCTGGCAGAGTGTGACAGAAAGAAAAGCCACCTGACTGTATCATGTGCTGAGGCTGGTTTTGTATAAATATTTTATTTTAAATTTTAAACAGAGACAAATAACTGCTTAAAAAAGGTATAAAATCAATGGAACCAGACAGGAATTTTATTTCCATTACGGATTTTTCTCTGCCGGAGCTGGCGCCTTACGCATGTACGGCGGAGGTTCAGCTCCTCAGGTATTTTGAGCCGAAGCCGGGAGTTTTTGTGGCGGAGAGTCCCAGGGTGATCGGCAGAGCGCTGGATGGAGGCTTTCAGCCTCTGTCCCTTCTTGTGGAGAAAACACTGGCTGAGAAGCAGGCGGGAGAAATTATCAGGCGCTGCGGGGATATACCGGTTTATACCGGAGATGCGGAGGTTCTGGTTCGGATCACCGGGTACCGGCTGACTCAGGGAGTTCTGTGTCTGATGAGGAGGAAGGAACTTCCCGGGGTGGAAGAGGTGTGTGCCAAAGCCGAACGTATCGCGGTTCTGGAGGACATCACCAATCCCACAAATGTGGGGGCGGTTTTCCGGTCCGCGGCGGCGCTGAATTTTGATGCGGTTCTGCTGACGGATGACTGCTGTGATCCTCTTTACCGGCGGTCGGCAAGGGTGAGTATGGGTACGGTTTTTCAGATTCCCTGGACGTTTCTGAGAGAAAAGGCCCAGGAATCTGCCGGAACGGATTCCCCTGGGTCTGATTCCGGTACATATGTGAAAAAACTGAAGGATATGGGATTTGCCACATCGGCCATGGCGCTGTGTGAGGACTCTGTGGGAATCGATGATCCCCGGCTGATGCGGGAGAAAAAGCTGGCAGTGATTCTGGGAAATGAGGGGAATGGCCTGAAGGAGGCGACCATTCGTGCCTGTGATTATACGGTGAAAATTCCCATGGCTCACGGGGTGGATTCTCTGAATGTGGC
>CANQUG010000073.1 GCA_947626985.1 uncultured Lachnospiraceae bacterium
CATTTCACTCCTGTTCTGCTCATAATAATATCCTCTTACGTATTTTCATGTTTTTCAAATATTATTTTCAGCTGAGTATAAATTATCATCTTATATCAATAATCATCGTTTCATTTTTATATATCAAAATCCCAGTCCTTTCCACCCCCAAAACCACCCATCATTTCGCAGGCAGCTCTTTCTCATCTCATGCTTCCCTATAAACTGATACACATTTCCCGAAAATTCCACTCGATTTCAAGCTAATCTTTCCTAAAGACGATCAGCTTCTCTCCCAAGGTCTCCGCTTCCCGGATCTGTTTCTCAAAATTCCCAGCCATTTAGCAAGCTCCGTTCTTCTCTGCAGGTGCAAATCTTTTCTGATCTTCCACGCCCAGAGTACTGCATCACCACCACCGGAATCTTCCGTTCCACGCTGGTAGTGATAATCTTAGCAAATCCTCTCACCACGTTTGCCATATCCACAACCTGTCAGCTGATAAATGAGCCGATCCCCGGAATGGATGTTGGACATCCTAATCTGCTGAAACGGGTATGAAACCGAGGAGCCGGCTGGTCAGTATCTGAATCCGGCATCCTGGAAATTCCAAAACGCTTTCTAAAGATAGCAATTCCTGTTCGGAGTCTTGGAAGGCCCACCAAGTCAACATAGACTTTGTTATTGCACGATTATTGCTGAAGGAATAGTTCTGAAAAGCATTTTGAACCTGCTGCGTATGGAACAAAAATTCATTAAAGGTCACCGGTTTTCCATTTACAACATTAATCATTTCCGCAAATACCGGTGTACGCAACGCATTAACACCGGGATTTGTAACAGCATATGCCCAGATGAACGCTGTTATCTTATTCAAGAACAGGTAGAAAGCCTCCTCATCCAACATCCCGTCCTTGTCTTTGTTGGACATGTAATAGACAGAGACAAAATATGTCCACATGCCATTTGGCGCATAGTTCAGGACAAATAACCTTCTAAGAATTCTATCTGAAAAACGATCCACATTTTGGTCTTGAACATCATTCCAGAAGTTGGCCAGGTCAATCAGATTATCAAATGTCTGATCATTTTTCAGGAGTGCATAGCCGTTGCGTTCATAGAATTTGCGAAGTGCCTCTGTCGTCGATGACTTAATTCCCTGCTTAGCTCTCTCGTAGTACATATACCGAGTAAAGACTTCGTCCATTGGTGTTCCTGTAATCGGGTGAAAGATTGACTCACACAATACTTCGAGGTCCTTCCACTTCTGGATGAAAGTTTCTTTTTCACCCTTCTGCGAATAGTATTTATAAAACTGTGCCTTAAAGATATCTGCATCCGATAATGGTTTTCCTCTATCATTTAGTGCTAAAAAATACGAAGAGCCGTATCCTGAGATTCTGCCTCTATCGGGAGCAAAATACAATTATTCATAGTACGAATTGGGAAGAAGGAAAACCAGTCCGGATATGTATTAAGGAACTCCACTATCTTCTGCCGAAAGAACCGATAGTTATTAGCATAGCTGCTCTTTTCCTTATCGGTAACTGTGCCGGTTTTCAGGATACCAAGGAACTCATCTTTCTCCTTATCCGTGGCTACCTCCGAATCAATCTTAAGAGCAGTTTTGTCCGGATCACCGAATTCATCAGTTTTCCAGATACATTGCTCAATAAACTTACTGGTTTTAACAGCCTTATCGTTTTTCATGCTTCCATACTTATCATAAAAAGCACGCAAGAGAAGCATTAGCGTGGTGAGGCGCTGCTGACCGTCGATAATCTCCATCTTTACCCTCATCATTTTTAAAAGTAACGATAGGACCAAGGAAGTACTCATCGCTCTCACTATTGAACCTATCGCAATCATTATCGGGGAAGGCGAAGAGGCTTTGCATTGTTCAGCGTCACCTCATCCAGCCTGTCCTGGAACTCTCCATCTTCATCATACCAGAATACAATACGGCGCTTGTAGAACTCCGGTAGTGGAGCGGCAAATCGCTGATTCAATTTCTGTATGATCTTATCTGAATCCATATGATAAAGCCTCCTATTTCTTAACTTCCCAATGGCCGCCACGAGCAGAACCGAATCTTATTAATCGACCTTCTTCACGAAGTTCCTTGATATATCGCTCTACTGTCCGCTGTGTGACAGACATGGTTTTCGCAATCTCCGAAGCAGACACCTTATTATTTCCTGCGATCATGTTCAATATAGCGACCTTCCGATTTCCGTCATTCACCGTCTTTTCTCCGACATCATCTCCGACATTCTCCGACGTGGTATCGGTATTTTTTCGCATTTGCATCGGTAATGGATTACGATATAAATTCACACGGAAAGAGTTCGGCCTCTCGATAAACCCAGGCTCTGGCAGTCCATATTCCTTTGCGGCATTTTGAATCCGCTGAAGTCCGGTGCCTCACGCCTCAATCAGCCCAATCTGGCTGAATACATTGGCTATGACACGATTTCTTAACTTGGAATGTCCCTCTAAAGCTTCCTCGAATGTTAATCCGTTATATAATCCTCCAGGCGATGTCACCTCCAGACGATCATCATAAATCGCCACCTGTACACAGGATTCATCTGTCAGATTACGATGACAATGCGCGTTTACGATCATCTCTCTGATGGCATCTATTGGCAGCTCATAAGATTCCTTCCTTATCAGCCCTTCAATTTTTGCGCCAAGCCGAATGTTGCGCAAGACAAATTTTACAGCATCCTCAATTTGCGTATAGATCGGTCCTGTGTATTCCCGCTTATCTAAAAATACCGTACGGTCAGTTCCCTTAAATACAGCGCATTGCGTCTTTGCATATTGAAAATAATCCGATGTTAACAAAGCAAACGCATTGGAGGCAAGATACCCGTCATTTGTTTTCTTCAACACTTTCCAATTTTCGAGGTTGGTTCTTGTTACAGCAGGCAGCTTCTTCACAATAGCTTTACGCTCCTGCATTTCCTTGCGCCAGGTGTTCATATCATGGCAGAGCTTTTTGATGGCATTTTCTGTAACATCATATCCAACACAGGTCAGTTCATCCCATGATATTTTCGCCCCTTCCATCTCCAGTTCCTTGATTTTCTCCGGAGACGCAAGGCGAGTTGTGGCACCCACTCGGATATAGGTACCTTTTTCCTTACCCTTAGCTTTCAAATAGAATGGCCGTTGAGGCTCCGGGGCGACCGTCACTATGATGACCGTTTTATCTTCAATTGTATAAGGTTCAATCTCCGGAACGATCTGCGGCTCACAGGAATCAGATATGGCATTGGCAATGGAATCCATGGTCTGAAAGAGTATTGATTCATCTATTCCGACTATCTCTCGTGTTGCGTCTACTACGCCGAAAATAAGCTTGCCACCCTGCGTATTAGCATAGGCCACCACCGTCTTCGTATACTGCTCTGAATTCTTGGAATGCATTTCCTTGAACTCAGTTCTCTTTGATTCTCCGTGAATGATTTCTTCAACCGTCACTTCGGCGACCTCCTGACAATTCTCCAGATTTTTCTAAACTATTCTTTTTGCAATCTCAAAGCTTTTCAGAATTCTTCTTTTTGTTCATCCGCTATTTTCTGCGTTACTTCCACAAAACTTAATTTTTGATGGATGGCAGTAAAAAAAGTATAGCTGCATCCACCTGGGGATAGGGGACTAATATAAGCCATACTTTACAAATGGCCTCATTTAAGTTCATTTTTTTCGTTGCCACTTTGATAAACTTTCTAAAATTAATGCTTCGCATTAACAGATAGTCCTCAATTTCTAATTATATCAGTTTCTGTTATCTCCTATTGCAGAAACTTTACGCCGTCATCCAGATCAATACTGATCATCTGATCCGCAAGGTGGTGGATTTTTTCTTCGTGCTCTCTGATCTCCATTGCCTGAGCCTGTAGTTTTGCAAGCTGTTTATTCACCTTTACACGTTCAACAGTGGTGGCGGCACCGTTCATACACTGTTCCAGACCTGTAATCGCCGTGCGATAACGGGACTGCTGCTCATGTACATAATCTGTGCGGATACGGGCAATAGTATCCGGCTGATAACGGTGCATATAGATCAGACACTTAAATCCGTTCTTCTTACCGGAGTCAAAAAGCCAGTAAATCGGACGTTTATGATAAACTTTCAGATGATCAGCATAGAAGTCATTCATGAAGCAGTTTCGGATAACCTCACGTGAGGTTCCTTTGCCGCCGAGCGCTCCGGCGATAAATTTCAAATTCACTTCCAGAGTTTCCCTGCCATAGACTACCTCAATAAACTTCACAAAACGGCATACAATATCATCCTCAAAGTATTCATCGTCGCAAATCGGGATAATGTTATCCTTATCTGCTGCGAAAGATGCATACTTGCTTGCATTCCATTCGCCGCCCGCGTAAGCAAGACCATCCATATCCAGAGAATAACGGCCAAACATACACCCAACTGCGCAGGAAATAAAAGAACGAATATCCCTGCTAAGATCGGCTTTACGGACGGTTACATCCTTATCCTCAACCTCCGGCGTCATCTCGTCCCGCAAACCGTAAATGCCGATGAAAATACGGTTCAGTTCTTCCTCATTGGCTTTCAGCCGATTGAAACGGTCGTCACATTCAGACTGCCAATGCTCAAAAGCTCCGGCAATACTTGGAACTTTGCGGAGCAGTGGGTGGTGCTGAAAATCCCATGAGGTTTCAAAAGAATCCCAATCAGCTTTTGAGATTTCGATATTTATTGTCACAATATCTGATATTTCATTTTTCTTTTCTTCACAAATAATTATCGGAACCTTTCCAACAGCACCAGCACTATAATCCATTGTCGGTGCAAGAAACGAAAGAAATTCCATACTTACTTTTGAATTACACAATCCTATAACATATTTCAAATTATTCTTTTCATTACAAAAACCGGACGATCCTTTCGCATCAAAAATACCACCTTCTGACATATAGCGAACGTTAAAATCAGCTGCTGTTAATGCTGTCCAAGTAAAACCTTCTTGCAAATAATAGCGAATATTTTGTGGTCTAGAACGCTATTTTCCTTTATCATCTCTAAAATTAACTATTTCAAATCCGCCATTCTCCCAATTAACAACGAGTGTCATATTTCCATACCATTTATGATATTCTCCACCCTTGTGATAGAAAAACCATTTTTTACTTCTATCATTTAAATTACTAATTTTTCTGGCATCATCATAAAATTGATCTGCATAGCATTTTCCGTTAATCTGTTCAAGAGCAGCCTGGCAGTCCTGTTCCATGTTCCCGCTTTCGGAATATTTCACTTCAATGATAATCCCCAGCTGCTTTTCCGGGACTTCAGCCACAATATCACTATAACCTTCTCCGCCTTCCCGGTTGGAACGGACAATCCAGGTTTTCTTAAATCCAAGCAGACCGACAAGGATTCCATGGTAAAAGTTTTCCTTCAGCCGGTTCTGTACAAAAGTATCACGGATGCTGATAGTTTTTTTCAGATATCCGCTGAAGCAGCGTTCCATCTCCGCAGAATCACCTTCCCTGAGGGCATTACAGAATGTCTGCAGGGCTTCTCCGTCTTTTTCCGCATTTTCCTTAAAAATTCCATAATCTGGGAGGTAAAAATACTGCGGATCTCCATGTTGGGGATTGCAAGGGCAAGGGTATTGCCATTCGCCTGTCCACGGCTTGTCAGATAGCCGGTGGTGTAAAGGACACTCCAGATATTATCGATAGAAGCGTACATATCCCGATAGGTAAGTTCCGGACGGATAGTTTTCGTAACGGTTTCACCCGCAATCAGAGTTTCGATCTCTGCCTGAAGACTTTTGCTGTCAGCCCGCCGGACGAAATTACGAACCACGTCGTTGCTGCCGGTATTGATCCAGTAATTCTGCGGCTGAAAATCAGGGGTTGTAGAAAGTTTCCGGCAATAGCAGATCACATCCCAGGGACAGTAAACGCCGACAGCACCGAACTGATAGCCATTATACCAGCTGCGGATTTTATCATAATGTTCTCCAAGATCATAGTATTCAAGCAGCTCCCGAACCTCCTGATCCGTAAATCCGAAGTATTCATCAAATTCCTCATCAGAAACGGACAGCACCCGCAGGTTGTTAAGCCCTGTGAAGATGCTTTCCTTCGAAATCCGTATGCATCCGGTCAGCACGGCAAATTTCAGTGCGGGATTTGTTTTCAGTACCTGCTCAAACAGGCTGCGGATGAGCAGAACCATCTGATCGTAATATCCCTGCTCAAAAGCTTTGGCCAAAGGAACGTCGTATTCATCGATCAACAGGATCACCGGACAGTCATAGTGTCGGGAAAGCAGTTTTGAAAGAGTTCTCAGGCTCCCGCAAAGCGTTGCTTCATCCATATCCTTGTTCAGCTCCCAGTATTCCTGCTCAAAGATTTTCCAAATCGTCTAGGGTGAACAGATTTACTTCTCCCCAATCGAGGAGCAGATCTCGGATGAAACCGGTTTTATCCACGTAATAAAAATCATTTGTCCGGATTTTGTTAAAATCATCAATCCCGATTGGGAATTTCTTTTTGGGGATCATGGTCTGTCTCCTTTTCACGAAATTCCTTTGATTGGTGGTGGTCATACGCTCCTGAATTCGCCTACGGGGACTACACCCCGAAGAATAATTAAATCGTTCAGGAAAATTAAAAGGTATCCTGTATTTCCATTTTCTCAATCAGTTCATTGAGGCTCTTGTCATGCTGCGCCTGTGAAATGGCACCTCGCTCCAGAAACATATCAAGCGTTTTCTTCTGCCGGAAGAACAGAGACCTGTTTTTCTCTATAGGTGAGCGAGGACCAGTCTGCCGTCTTCAAATCTGCTATATCCTGATTCATGACTCCGACTCCAAATATCTGATAGCCTTACCAGTTGCTCTCGCATACTCAATCTCAGACCGGGTGCTGGACCCGATATAACCGCCGACGTTGATCACAAAGATCTCATCAGCCATATCAATTTTCCGCTTATGCATGTCATCGAGCATTTCCTTGGTACTCTCAATCCAGACCTCATCATCGCCAGAGTGGTCAAAAAGGCCGACGCTGATGACGATGTTTCCCTCCAACGTCAGACGCTTCTGCGCCTCCATGAAAGCATCCTTGAATCGAGTGCTACCACAAAGGGTAATAATTTTATACTTTCCAACCATCAGTCAAAACTCTTTTATCATAAGAGCCGTTTCCCGCTTTATAGGTCAAAAATGGTTAACTGATTTTCCTTGCATGATTTTATGGCGCGTTCCTTTATCACATCATCTTCTCCGATCTCTCCGAAAAGTAACGAGGAACTTGGATTATGCGCCATCACATTCTTCTTTACTATGTTTTGACTGTAGTTCGCATAGCAATACAGACACCCGTGTTTACATGTATTATAGGTTCCAATATCTATGCTGGCAACACAACCACATTCTGCGCGTTGATTCGGATCTTTTCCAAGTGTTAGTTTGCAATTCCCAATGCGTTCAAATCGTTCTTTATCAATACAGCACGCATGAGGTATAACAAGGCCTTCTGACTCTATTTTTTCAGCACAAGTATCAATATAGAATCCATACTCTTTTGCAATCTCTGAAAACCTTCCCATGAGTTCATATTGCATTTCAAGAGTCTCTACCTGTATATTGAGCGGCCTTACATTTCTCTCTGTATTCTTATAAAGATCTAAAAAACTGATGGTACACTTTTCCGTAAAATCAGAGAGTTTTGAGGCCAGTACGCGAAAGTATTTACAGTGATACTCCATTGTGTACCGCTCATTAAAGAATACGGGATCATATCTCCATATTACACGATCCCGACCTATTGCCTTTGAAAGGTCCTGAAACGCCGGTATTATCAATCCATTTTTCGATGGAATATTTGGCTCCACGTCGCGATCATAAGCAGTCAGAGTAAACTGAAAATAGTACATGTACTTTTCCAACTCAGACAAACGATCCATCATCGGCATCGGATTCTTTGTCCAGAATACAATCCCATCTACTACGTCGGGTGAAAGACTGATCTTACCAATCTGATGAATATTCATTGGATTGCGAACCAGTACAAATTCCTCTTTAAGCCTGTTAAACAGCCATTCCGAATAGAAGGCAGGAAGATCCGTTCTTCGGCTTGCACTGATTATCATATTCCTGCCTCCTTTTTTATAAGAATTTGAGCACTTGCACAGGTATCAAATGGGGAATATCTCCGCCACCTACGAAGATCAAACAAATTCGTATTATCTGGGAATTCACCATCTGAGTCCTCACCATATGGATAACCCCGTGGATAATACAAGCTTCTGGAATTATCATTACAGAAACGGCCCCGTCTCATGGTTGATGACTTCAGCTTGCTGTACAATCGATCAAAGTAGTCCCTTCCTCCACCATAATCGGTCCCCAAGTTTACGTCGTTAAGAAGCGTAAATGTGTTAATTGGAACCTTTTCATTGTAGTACTGCGAAAAGGTGTTTATATAATCCATTGTTCCCGTGGGTCCCGTATGTTTGTGCATGTCTGAAAACACGTACTGAAATGCAATGAGATTGGGCGTCCATGTGCCTTGAGAAATCTCATGTATTATTTTACACATATCCGCGTAGAAGAAATGGATTCTACAATTATCACTTTCAAAAGACTTTATGTCATGGTGTATTAGCTGCCACACTTCTTTACTATAATCAATTCCTCGATATTCAATACTTTGATAGTGCATTTTGCCATTTCTTTTCAAATAATCAATAGCAAACAGATCAGTGCATGGTCCGCATCCAAACGAAAGCACCTTGATGTGATCCCTGTTTATAAAATCGCTGAAACGCCTTAGAGCATAAATTATTTCTGAAGTATATCTACATGCATATTTGCAGGTATAAACATCGGCCATATGAGCACAATCATATTTTCTTCCAGGGGCTCCTTCTGGCGCATGACCCGGATTATGTATATAATCTAAGCATTTTTCACAATCGTGCGGACAGTGCTCTCCAAGAGCAATCTACGCATTGAGTACAATTGACATCGTATCTTTCATCGCATTTCAATAGGATGGTTTGAATCATGTTCGTGTCTCCTCACTCCAAGCTCTCATAGTATTCCCGGATATACTGCGCCATCATTGTCCGACGTGTATCCAAGAACACCTGATAATCGAAAATGTCCATATCCATGAAGGCTTCCGGCACACAGTTTTCAGCGAGGTTAGCTCTCAGGTCATCCATATCGGTAATGCCGCCATAGTAGGTGCCCTCGCCGGAGACCTGCTGCTTCATACGAGCCATGTACTCGCACGGAGCATCGTCTTTGATCTTAATGTTGGTCTCGGACTGCGTGTAGACATAGTTGGCAATCTGGTTATAGTCCCTCCGATTGTTCACACCATTCTTCTGAAGGTACTTCTTTGGGAAGATATGATGGATATCGCCGCGCTGCTCAATAAGAGACTGCACCGTGATCTGCCTGGAGAGGAAGCCTCTGACATTCTTCTTCACCTGCGCCATCAGGAAGACAAGGAAGTACGGACTGCTAGCGACAGAGGTGTCCAACCGCTGGACCAGCACAGTATTCCAGAAAGCGTCAGAAAGCTCACCGGTTTCCGTAGTTTTCAGGAAAGTCTCCGGATCCTGCTCAGTGAAGCGTTTGATATCGTAATCAATGGCGGATTCCGCAGAGCCGGAATAGCGGCCCGTCAGCATTGACAGGACGATCCACCGGCGCACGATGCTTTCGATCATCGCTGGGTGCATGCCACGATCCTTCAGAGACAAGTATAAGATGTACCCGAAGTTCAGCACGTTCTTCGACCGGACAAGCGATGAATCCACGATGCCGGTAGACTGGACAATCATCAAGTAACGTTTGAAATTCGTCTCATTCACAAAGGCTTCAACACCCTCGCGCAGCTTGCGGAAGGAGTCCTCGGCGATGCTTTCGAGATTCTCCCGTGTCTCAAAATTTCGTCCGGAAAGCAGATTCACGAGATCGGCAATTTTACCTCGCTGGAAAATATGGGTAAAGGAAACACGGAGGACGTCCGTATAGTTGGGAACGTAAATATCCTCCTGCTCCTTAGTGACCCATTTAATCTTCTGCAGCGCCTCGGACTTGGCGAATTCCTTGTCGTTGGCTACAATCATATCGTAGTCAGCGGGCCGCTGCATGAAGTGACAGAAGTAGTCGATTATCTTCCGGGTCTCATTCCCACCGTAGCAATCATCGGAAGAAATCTTCGACATGGCGAAATCCGCCTGCGACAGCACCACACCCTGCGAGTTGATCCGAATGAAAATATCCGTAACCTCATCAATGGTCAGCGTCTGGGAAAGCTCGATGACGCCAAGGTTAATCCCCTTGATGGACATCAACCGCATCAGAGTTTTGTTAATCTCGGACTGTTTTCCGGCCATCCCGTTAGTCTCGCAGTACCGGTTGACAAACTCCCACGCGTCAAAACCGACATCAAAGACCTCAGAAATGTCATGAATCCACTTGGAATCCTTCTCGATAGCCGGGTTACAGACCTCGAACACTTCATCGATGGGATTAAAGGCAATGGTGATGCGCTTCTTTTTGTACGAGGAGTCCACAACCTCCTGCCCAACGACTGCCGCCTGAATAGCAGTTATACGCTGCTGACCGTCGATCAGGATTTTCTTTCCGGATGACACAGTTCCATCTTTCAGGCGAATGTCCGGATTTTTCCAGACGATGATGTACCCGACCGGGAATCCCTTATACAGAGAATCCATCAAATCGCGCACCTTGGAGCCATCCCATACGAAGGGGCGCTGGATCTCCGGGATGGCGATTTCTCCGGCCTTGATCGAGCTGATGATGTTTTCAACCGATGTGCTGTTTACGTCAAACTGTGCCATGTCAGCTCTCCTTCCTTTACTCTACGCCCAGCGCTTTGAATACTGCATCTTCCGCGCTGCTGTAGAAAATGAGGTTGAAACAGCCAATCAGATCCGCTGGGACGGTGCCAAGATCCGCCGCCGAAGTGATCGGCAAGAGCACCTTTTTGGCTCCGCTGTCAAGGCATACCTGCAGTGCGTTAGCCAGCTCACCCACCTTAATCATTGAGCCGCTGATGCTGATCTCACCGAGCACCGCCATCGAGCTCAAGGTCGGCTTGCTCAGTGCAATGGAGCATAGTGCGATCAACGTCGGGAGTGCCAGCTTGCCGGTCATCCCGATGCCCTGCAGATCCTGATAGTTGACGATGTAGTCCTTTGTAGTCGTACTGATGGACCCACTGATCCGGTTTCCATTGGCCTTCAGGAAGTTGAAAGCGGTATTGGAGGATTCGCGGGCATCGCGGTCTGTGCCAATACCGGTCCGCTCAAACTTGCCGCTGCCAGGAAGCATCTGGCTCTCCAAACGGAAGACACCGATCATGCCGGATTTTCCCTGGCCGACCGTGTATACCTGACCAGGATTGCAAAGGCCCTCCGGGATCAGTTTGCCACCGACCTGCTCAGGAACGGAGACATAGTACTCCTCGAAAGTCTCGTTATCTACGTAGGAGAAGTTGACGTCATAGAACTCCATGCCGCCGAGCTTTTTCAGCTGCTCTTTCACGCGCCGACGCATCTCCAACGCCAGCTTAAGGATCTCTTCCAGCTGTTCCTTCGTGTACTCACCGTCCGGATACAGCAGCTTGATAAAGCCGCCAACCATCTTCCGGACTGCGATGGTATCGCGCTGGTTCAGGTTCTTGCCCAGATGGAAGTAATGGTCCAATGCATCGCCGTACTGCTCCTTCCGCAGCTCCCGGATAAATTCAGCCAGATAGTCCGTGATGAATCCATAGTCATCGGTGAAGTGTTCCGGACGGAACTTCGGGATCTCCCAGCCGGGAATATAACAATGCATACGGTCAAGGAAAGCCGTATCGGTACCCATCTCCCGAGGAAAGGGATCGAATAAGCTGCTGGTCTTCAGCAGGACGTCCACACTCTGATTGATATTGCCCACGAATACCATTGAAGCACTGGCGGTTTTCTCCTCCTTGCCACGGGCGAAGGAACCGGAGGCCATATAGTCCTTCATGATCTGGATGCCATCTTTATCCTTGAAGCTGATACCTGCCACCTCGTCGAAGGCCACGCAGTCCCACAGTCCGACAAGGCCGACTGTCTTCCGGCCCATGTTGTAGAACAGGTTGGCCACGGTCGTCTGACCGCCGGAGACCAGGATGCTGTTGGGCGAAATTTCTTTATACAGATGGCTCTTGCCTGTACTCCGGGGACCCAACTCACACAGATTGAAGTTGTTCTCCACCAACGGAATCATACGCGCCAACAGAAGCCACTTCTCGCGATCTGTTAGAGTATCCGGCTCCATGCCGATAGAGCGCAACAGAACATCTATCCACTCTTCCTTGGTGAACGCTTCTCGACCCTGCTTCAGCTCGTTGATGTCCACATGGGGCATCTGGATCGGCGTTAGCTTCCGGATCTGAATCGGATTGCCATTCTTCTTATCTTCCTCAATGAACTCGTAGTCCAGCTGCACAATGCACCAAATGCCGCCACAGAGCAGCCGGTCGAACTTCTCCGGATACTCATCGGCAATAGGCACGGTCTTCAAGCCTAGATTGGAGAACTCGGCTTCATAGACATCGCGCTTAATATTCAGGCTGACCGTGATCTTGTCGATGACGGTATAGCTGCCACGGGCGCGAAGGACAGAGAGAATCTTCTGCGCTTCATCCGGACGCACAAAGTTGTCCGCCAGAATACGCTTGACATTCTCCACACCCTTTTCGATCACTTCCTCGTCATCGGAGCTGCAATACTGCCCCAGAAGAAACTCAAGGACATAGACAGGTACGTTGGCCCCTTCCTTGATTTTCTTGGTGAGGTCTTTTCGGACAATTTTTCCGTCGAAGCACTTGCGGAGCTTGCCCTTGATGATTTCACGGGTATCCATCGTACCCTCCATGTGCTGATCCATGACGTTCCTCCTTAACCGAAGAAGTCGAACTCATCCACCGAAAACGCAATATCAATCTGGAACTCTTCCCTCTGCATCTGCAGTCCGTTCTCATCAGCGATCACGAGATAGTAGGTATCTGTATTGCTGTATTTCAGCGATTTCAGGTTGAAGCTGCACCGGAACGTGCGGTCCTGCCCGTTATCGCTGGTCTTGTCTGCAATAATCTTCTGGACATCGCTGATGGACTTTCCACTGCTGTCTGTAAAGTACAGCTGATAGGTCGCTGCCTCCCGATTGCCGCTGACCGCGTCCTTCTGATAGAAGTTCAGGGAGAAGATCATGTTGCTGATCTTCCGATTGGCAGAGAGCAGGCTGATCTCCACAGGCTTCGTGTCATACTTGCTCTTGTTCTTCTTATACTCCTTCGACTGATTCCGCAGGAAATGGTATTCGATCACCGGCACGACCATTTCCTGCAGGCTGATGCCGCCATGTACGAAGTTCAATCCGGCTCCGGTCATCTTGATGCGAATATTCTCTCTTGGCGCAAAACCACTGTACTCGGTATTACCCTCAAGGAACTTGACCCTCTGTAGATAATCCGGGTCGGAATCCTTCATCATGATGGCAAATCGCCTGCCGTATTCCACGATCCTGTCAATAAACCCGGTCTTGTCCACCTTGTCATCCTCATTGAGGGGACTGTAGGTATACAGGAAGCCGTGATCAGCCGTGATCAGGATATTTGCGCCGCCCCATTCATTGGCGATGATGCGGACCATATTCTTGATTTCTTCAATCGCCGTATCACAGGCGCTGAAAATGGAGCTTTCCAGATGACCGGCCTCATCGATGGTATCGTGGTAAATATAGACCACATTCATGCCCTTGATGAGTGCCTGCCTGTCGGCACGCTTCATGCCAATGATGTCCTTGTACTTGAGAGCTACGCTGGCCTTGTCAGCTGCTTTCAGGAGCTTATCACGATTGTTGGCCTCCGTGGATTGTCCGTCTGCCAGTACCGCCAGTCGATCCGTTTTACCAGTTCTCAGTTCAACTGAGAGTGCTTTGTGCGGCAGCAGTGCGGCCATACCAAACTTCGTAATGGTCGGGAATACCGCCTGCATGGACTTCAGATCCACCTTGGCTTGCGTTTCCCGCTGCAGCTGCTCCGCGAGGGTAGCCGCTACCTCATACCGCAAAGCGTCGGAGATGATCACATATACCTTGCTGTCGGAAGAGGCCACCTGCCGACGGTAAAAATCTGTCTGCTGCGGTATTTCCAGCACCCGACCATACTCGCGCAGGTTGTCCGCGCAGGCATCCGACCAGTTGTTGCCCAGCTGGCCAAGGAACCAGGTGGTATAGAGCCCTTCGACCTTCTCCATCACATGGGTAAACAGGTCGGACATCTCCTCATGGTAATTCTTCAGGCTCTCGGAATAGCTCTTATGGAACTCCCGGTAGTAGGTGTCCATGATATAGTATTCCGTCGTATATTTCTTCCACACCTTTGCAGGCTCCACAGTATGGAACCCGGCAGAGTGTTCCTTAAAGAAGGCCTGCATCTTGGCCACCTGCAGGATACCTTCATAGTAATTCTTCACATCGTCGTACCAGACGCAGGTACGGCGCTTCTCCACAGTCTGGGTGATCGTGTCCACGTCGATAATGTGGTCGCTAATCTCGGTCATCAGCTTCACGAGAATGACCTCGTTGACGCACGGGAAGACCTCCGTCTCCACCAGATCGGCCACCTGCAGCTTCATAAACCGCTGGGGCAGCTTCAACTCGCCTTCCACATGCTCAGCGATGGCATAGATATCCCCGACGTCCTCACTGTGCATCCAGTCGGACACGAAATCATAGCAATATGCCTGATGCGCTGAGGAGATGAACATCTGCAGTCCTGCGAGGAACTCCTGACGCATCGTCCGGGTGGAAGCCGTCAGCAGGATATGCGTGGCCAGTTGAGCGAGATCGGTATTCATGTCCTGATACCCGGTGCCCTGTGCCGCCATCCGCCAGAAGGCCTCTTCGATACCGTAGTTCACGAACTCTGCATAGACGGGGTTATTGTCTTTCAAAAGCCCTGCCCGCAGCACGGCCTTGATGATGGTATTCGGCCTGACTTCCTTCAGTCCTGCCAACGCCGCCATGATTGCCATCTGCAGCTGGGCAGGCGTAGCCGGAGTAGTAGTCTGCGAGGACACTTTATTCCGGCGGGCCTGTGCGTTGAAAAACTTCCGGTACTGCTTAAAGCCGCGCCGGAGCGCAGGCGTCTGCGGAATGCCCATCTCATCCATCCACATGGAGACAAGATCAGCGCGGAACTCCTCGCCGTACAGTTCCACATCCAGCAGCCAATTATCTTCGTCGGACTCGTAGGCGAAGGGCCGATACACCAGATAGTTGCTGGTGGGATCGTCCACCGCCAGCAGCTTTTTTACATAAAAGTTGTTGGTGCCGGTGAGCGCGACGACCTTATCCCCGTTGACCGTGATCTCGTCCAGCTTGTCCGCAAACTCGGCATCCTCGTCGATCCAGACGACGATCCGGCGCTTATAGAACTCCGGCAGCGGTGCCGCAAACCGACGGTTCAAGTCCTGTATTATTTTATCGGCATCCATTCTATGTGTCTCCCTTTCCGATCAGATTCACTACTCAGCGCGCAGCGAATCTGAATAATCATCCTCATCCAAACAGGTCAATAATTCTAAGTCAATTGCGAACACAGTGCGTTCGTATTCAGTCGTTCTGCTTCCGATCCAAATTATGTAGGTAACTCAGATACCGGCAAAATCGGATACCGTCCATAGTTCATATCCAAATTCCATTCTGCGATGTTTAGAACACTCACAGAATCAATCAGTCTTATTCCTGTACCAAACTGTTTCTGGAGTTGAAAAGGCAGGCGTTTTTTCAAACGGTTTCGCAGCAACTTCCGTGAAGCAGAGTCTCCTTTGGGATATTCCAGCACAAAAATATAGTGTACTGGTTTCTCTTTCCCCATCAATCGCAGATAATGCAAGGAATCGTAAAATTTACTCACGATTTTATTAAACTTGTTCGTTTGAAATGGATCATATTCTGTTTCCACAGCAGCATGTGCACGTGCTTCCGGTATATTAGCATTTTTATACTCTATCAAAAGAATTTTATCTTCCGTTTCTATCGCAAAATCCGCATCACAAAGTATCTCCGGCAAGCCACAGGCATGGTACAGCGTGTGAATTTCATCGGTTTCCCATATTGCATTGCGGCAGTCAATGCCATATTTCCCTTTTTCCTCTATCAAAACACCAGGCATCTCCACCTCACAGATCGTATATATCATCCAACAGTTTATTAAAAGCTGAGATAATCGCGTTTTCCTTCAAATCTTCAAATCTGGGTGCCTTCTCATATTGAAGTTCACCTGTATTATTTGCACGAGAAAGAGAGTGAAACATAACACTGTCCTGTTCTGTTTTCTTCACCTCAAAATAATTGGCAATCATATAGCTATGGGTCGCAACAAACACTTGAACACCTTTTCTTTGCAATTCCAGCAGTATTTCAACAATAATGGGAATATAAGTCGGGTTAATATTCGTTTCCGGCTCGTCCCAAAAAAGAACAGATCCCTTTTCAAGGGTACCATTCTTGATCAGCTGCCACAAAAGTGCCATCTTGCGAATACCTTCGGCAATTAAGTTAAACTCCTGCTTCGAATTTCC
>CANQUG010000074.1 GCA_947626985.1 uncultured Lachnospiraceae bacterium
ATTTGGAAAGCGACAACTCGACGGAGACGAAACCAATATTAAAGGCTCTTATCTAATACAACTTTTCACTATACTATAAATAACAGGACAAAAAAATCTGCCCTGTTTTCTTTATCCCACCAACGCCATAAACGTATTGTACCCGGCCTCGCAGTCCTTTTACCAGCGCAGCTTATTCCTGGAACGTTCCCACAGCCGCCCGCAGTCCGCTCCCGCGCTTCCGACGGAATTTCGACCCGCTGCGCAAAAAAAACCGTGCAAAGGAAACCCGCGAAGAAAACTCCTCCATACCTGAAAATAACAGTTGACTTTTCCCCGAAAATTGCATATAGTTACTTTAGCGATTAGGCGCTTTAAAGTGCGAATTCGCGTGAGCTGAAAAGAACTGAAAAATGGATTGAGGCGTCGATTCTGCATTCCTCAGAAAAATGCAGAATCTTTTTCTTGTGTTCGGGGCAGCGCCCGCTCCCGGAGGAAAGCCGCCTTTTCATTCCGTCCTTTCGCCGCGCGAATCGTACAGAACAACATAAAAATCCAATACAAGGAAGGAAACTGACAATGCCTATCACAGATATTCTGGAAAAAAACTGCCGTCTGTACGGCGACGACGTATGCCTTGTGGAAATCAACCCGGAGCTTCCGGAAACAAGACGGGTAACCTGGAAGGAGTATGAGCTGATCGAGCCCGCTCGCGCCCCCTATTTCCGCAGGGAGATCACCTGGAACGTCTTCAACGAAAAATCCAACCGTTTTGCCAACCTTCTTCTGGAACGCGGCGTCCAGAAGGGCGACAAGGTGGCCATCCTCCTCATGAACTGCCTGGAGTGGCTTCCCATCTATTTCGGCATCCTGAAGACGGGAGCGCTGGCCGTTCCCCTGAACTTCCGCTATTCCGCGGAGGAGATCCAGTACTGCCTGGACCTGGCGGAAGCGGACATTCTGGTCTTCGGCCCGGAATTTATCGGCCGTGTGGAGGAAATCGCGGACGAGATCGGCAAACACCGCCTGCTTTATTTTGTAGGAGACGGATGTCCCGGCTTTGCGGAGGACTATACCTCCCATACAGCCAACTGCTCCAGCCAGTCCCCGAAGATCGACATTACCGACGAGGATTATGCAGCTATCTATTTTTCATCCGGAACCACAGGCTTCCCGAAAGCCATTTTACATACTCACCAGGCCCTGATGCATTCAGCCAAAGCCGAGCAGAATCACCACGGCCAGACCAAGGAAGATGTATTTCTCTGCATCCCGCCCCTCTACCACACCGGAGCCAAAATGCACTGGTTCGGCAGCTTCCTCACAGGAGGCAAAGCAGTGCTCTTAAAGGGCACCACGCCGGAGACCATCCTCCGGGCAGTTTCCGAAGAACGGTGTACCATCGTATGGCTTCTGGTTCCCTGGGCCCAGGATCTTCTCCTTGCCCTGGACACCGGAGCCGTTCATCTGGAGGATTATCATCTGGATCAGTGGCGCCTTATGCACATCGGCGCCCAGCCTGTGCCCCAGAGCCTGATCAAACACTGGAAGGATTACTTCCCCAATCATCAGTATGACACCAACTACGGCCTCAGCGAGTCCATCGGCCCCGGCTGCGTACACCTGGGCGTGGAAAACATTCATAAAGTGGGCGCTATCGGAAAAGCCGGCTACGGCTGGAAGACCAAAATCATCGACGAAAAAGGCAATCCCGTCAAACAGGGAGAAACCGGCGAGCTGGCGGTAAAAGGCCCCGGCGTCATGGTATGCTACTACAACGACCCCGAAGCCACAAAAGAGGTGCTCCACGACGGCTGGCTCTACACGGGAGACATGGCCATGGAGGATGAGGACGGCTTCATCTTCCTGGTGGACCGCAAAAAGGACGTCATCATCAGCGGCGGCGAGAACATCTACCCCGTCCAGATCGAAGACTTCCTGCGCACCAACGACGCCATTCTGGACGTGGCCGTGATCGGCCTGGCAGACGCCCGTCTGGGCGAAATCGCCGCAGCCATCATCGCTCTGAAGCCCGGCGTACAGTGCACGGAGGAGGACATTAACCTCTTCTGCAAAAAGCTTCCCAGATACAAACGTCCCAGAAAGATTATCTTTGCCGACGTTCCCAGAAACGCCACAGGCAAAATCGAAAAGCCGAAGCTCCGTGAAATATACGGCGCAACCCGCCTGGTAGACGCCCAGAACAGAGGTTAAAACGAAAGACTGTTAAAACCTCAGAAAAGATTCGTTTCACCAGACGCGTGGAGCAGAAGGAAAAAACAAAGCCAGCCGCGAACAGGAATTCCAGTGGCAGCCCTGGCAGACGCCTGAAATCAAAATTAAAAACAAAGGGTACCGCAAAACGGACCCCGGTACCTTCGGAAAGCTGCATCAAAGCTTTCCGAAGGGCCCGGACTGTTATCCTGCGATACCCTTTTTATAATTTTTTCTCCCGATCCGATCGTTCCTCTTTATCCAGTCCGGTTATTCCGTCCTCTCTATTTCACCGCATTCTCAGCGTTTTCAGCGTACTCCGTCGTCACCAGATCCTCGTAGGCGGCGCGCTCCTTCAGCTCTCCCGCTCCTTCCAGAATATCCTGCAGAAGCTCAAAGCTCTCCTTCTCAAAAACCAGATTGTCTTTCCAGGTATCCTGATCATAATATCTCTTCACAATGGTTGTGAGCGTCTCCAGATCCGTCTCCGGGAACTGAGGAGCAATCACCTCAGCGATCTCCCCGGGTGTGTGCTCCTGCACAAAATCCATTCCCTTCTGAAGAGCATTGGTGAACTTCTGGATCACATCCGGATGCTCCTCCATATAACTGGTTTTTGCACTGTAGGAGGTATAGGGAACGTATCCGGAATCCACGCCCAGAGACGCCACCACGTACCCGGCGCCCTCCTGCTCCAGAGCGGTGGCCGAGGGCTCGAATTCCACACTGAACTCGCCCTGCCCGCCGGAGAAGGCCGCCGCCGTGGAGCCAAAATCGATGCTCTGATCGATCTCCAGATCCTTCTCCGGATCGATGCCGTTCTCCCTGAGGATGTACTCAAAAACCATCTCCGGCATGCCGCCCTTCCGGCCTCCCAGCACCTTTCTGCCTTTCAGATCCTCCCAGGTGAAGGACGGCATTTCCTCCCGGGCTACCAGGAAATTCCCCGCTCTCTGAGTAAGCTGGGCAAAATTGATCACCGGATCATTGGCGCCCTCCAAAAATGCGTAAACCGACGCTTCCGCTCCCATAAAACCGATATCCGCTTCCCCGGAGAGAACCGCAGTCATCACCTTGTCGGCCCCAAAACCGGTAACCAGCTCCAGATCCAGCCCTTCCTCCCGGAAGTAGCCTTCCTCGATCGCCACATACTGGGGGGCATAAAAGATGGAATGCGCCACCTCATTCAGCGTCACCCGAGTCAGCTCCCCTTCATCCTTCTCCTTTGCAGACACTGCTGCCGGCAGCGCCGCGACAGCCAGTACTGCGGCACAGACCACCGCGGTCCATCTCTTTTTCATATAAGATCCTCCTGAATTTAAAATTGGATTGCCTGGGGACAAAGATTTCCTCCGCCCGCCCTGAAACGGCGGATCACAGTACTCTGACAGCTCAGCCCGAAAGAAAGCTTTTGCATATCGGCACTTATCACCCGCCATATCAGTATATGCCCCATTCCTCAGAAGGTTCTTTATGATCTTTTCAGCTGCCTTTCAGGGCATTCCGGATCTTCCGGTACGCTCTGAATATGGAGCTGTTATACATGGAGTTCATTTCTGCCTCCATGGATCTTATGGTATTCTGCTGGGCATTTACCCTGTTCTGCACTGTTTTCATACTGTTCTCCAGCCGTCTGATGCTGTCCCGCTGCTGAATCAGGGTCTGCTCCTGAGCGCAGAAAGCTTCCCCCATGATCACCAGCAGATCCCGGTTCGCCTGGTCGCCGTTCCATTCCCAGATGGGAATCTCCTTCATTTCCTCCAGAAAAAGGACCCCGTTTTCCCGGCCCAGATACTCCCTGGCCACCCTTTCGTTGCTCTCCCGGAACTGCTCCATAAAAGACATTCTGTTCTCAAGAGTAAACATGGTCGTATTCGGCGAGGGATCCAGATTATTCACATGATTGCTGGCATGCAGAACCGGACGCCGCAGAAAATCCTCCATCTGCCGGTATTCCGGGATGCTGTTGATCTGCCTCTTAAGCTCGATAAAATTCCCCCTCAGCCCGTTGTTGGAGGAAATATTTTCCATATCGTATTCCTCCGTAAGAGACAGTCCCACAGCCTCAAGAAAATCGGAAAAAATGGATTTTTCCTTTCCCATAAAGGCATTCTTTTCATACACCCGGAGGAGTATGTTTTCCTTTCCCATATATCCGGCGATCTTATTCAGATGAGCATAATAATCCAGCGGATAATAACTGTATCTCTTCGCCTTCACCCACTGGGCAAAAGTCCTGGTGGTCTTATAAAAGGACTTGACCCACTGGTTCCAGAGAGACTCTACCAGAAGATCCTGTCTGCGCAGATACACGATAAGCTTCACGTCGCAGTTCATTCCCCTGAACCGCTCCTTCAGAATCTTCCAGAAATCCGGAATGGTATCACAGTACTGCCAGATTTCCTCATCCGTAAGAATGATATTTTCAAACTGCTTCGCCTTTTCCTCCAGAACAGAAAAGGCTTTGTTCTGCACATTTTAAAATTCTGCACGTTCTTCTTCAGCAGTTTCTCTATGGGGTCTGTGCACCAGAAAATGGCCGTTTCTGTGAGCAAAGGGCGTGCCGAATCCAAAATTCAGCGCCGGCAGACAATATCCCTTCTGTTCCAGAATGCTTCTGTTATTGACAAGAAAACTCTGAATGGCTGAACTGCCTGTTTTCACTGTCCCAATATGCAGATAAACCGTAGCCATATGTCCTCCTCACTGCGCCAGAGCCATAAAACCGCCGTCCTGTTGGCAGGCCGGCGAACTTCCTTCTCTGGTTTCCCTGATATGTAAAAATTTTTTCTCATTTTTGTCAATTATATACAGCATTTATTAAAGAGGTATTAAAAGAAGATAAATGCTGTACAAGCCATTCTGGACATTCCCACAACCGGCTGATATAATGAAAAAAATACAAAACCTCTGAAGCATCCCGGATACGCCCTCATTCTCATAAATATCCAGATGCCCAAAATGAGCAGAGCAGACATGACTTCTGACAGCACGATAACATACAGGATCCGACAAAATAACCATCAAGGAGGAACTTTACATGAAACGAGAAAAAGCAATGGATTCCAATCAGATCACACGGGAATATTTCGACGAGATTCTGATTGAGATGCGCCACATCGACGGCGTGCTCCCTGATACCACCATGGAGCTTTACGGAAAAACCTTCCGCACTCCCGTTATGATGGCTGCCCTCTCCCATCTGAAGGGCAAAGGCGGCGAGGGAGACGGCATGGTCCAGATGGCCGAAGGCGCACAGCTCTCAGGAGCAGTCAACTGGGCGGGAATGGGTTCCGATGAACAGTTTGCCGCCATTGCACGGACGGAGGTCCCCACCATCCGCATTATCAAGCCCTACGCGGACGAATCCCTGGTTCTCAGCGCTCTGGAGCAGGCCGAAAACCTGGGCGCCCTCGCTGTGGGCATGGACATAGACCACAGCTTCAGCAGCCGCGGAGAATACGATAATGTCCTGGGCTTCCCCATGCGTCCCAGGACTCTGAAGGAGATCGAAGCATACTGCAGGCGAACCTCTCTTCCCTTTATCGTAAAAGGAGTGCTCAGCCCTGTGGACGCGAAAAAGTGCCTGGAAGCAGGGGCGGGCGGCATTGTGGTGTCCCATCACCACGGAATTCTTCCCACCGTCGTGCCGCCTCTTATGGTCCTTCCCGAAATCGCGGAAGTCATTCACGGACAGATTCCCATCTTTGTGGACTGCGGGATCATGAACGGCACAGACGCCTTTAAGGCCCTGGCTCTCGGCGCCACAGCCGTCAGCGTCGGCCGTGCCGTTATGGGCGGGATTGCGGAAAACGGCTCCCAGGGCGCGGCGAACGTCATCAACGATATCACCGCAGAGCTGGCAGCCGTAATGGCCCGCACCTGTTCACCGGATCTTCACCATATCGATCCTTCCCTTCTGTGGAAGCGGGACGGAAAACGGCTGAGATAAAGCATCCGGCAGCAAAATACGGCAGAGCCGCCCGAAACCTGACCGGACGGCTCTGCCGTGACTTTTCACCAATATTTTGCAGGCAGAAACACCGGAAAATCCGGTTTTTCTCTGCCATTACCGAAGCATGATCTTCCGCGCGGCGCTGATACCGATTTTATAAGGCAGGGGTCTCAGAGCGCGGTCGGCTTCCTTCAGCTTCTCCCGGATGGAAATGTGCTGGGGACAATGCTTTTCACATTTTCCGCATCCCACACACTGGGAGGCGAACCCCGGCTCCTTGCGTATTCCCATACTCTGGGCAAATTCGAAACGTGCAGAAGTCTTTTTTTCCATATACATCAGATTGTAATAATAAAAATTCCCGGGAATATCCACGCCCTTCGGGCAGGGCATACAATAGCGGCAGCCCGTACAGCCCACCTTTTCCCGTTCCCGGATGATCCGCCGGATGTTCTCCACGATCTTCAGATCCTCCTCCGTAAGGTCCCCTGGCCCGGCTTCCGACGCCGTGCGGATATTTTCCTTCACCATTTTTCCCGAATTCATTCCGGAAAGCACGCAGGTAACCTCCGGCTGGTTCCACAGCCAGCGAAGCCCCAGTTCCGCCGGCGTATAGCCTTTGCTGTCGGAAGCGAGAACCTTTTTTGCTTTCTCCGGAAGATTCACCAGCTTTCCGCCGCGGAGAGGCTCCATGATGATCACCGGAATCCCCTTTGCCGCCGCGGCCTGAAGCCCTTTCTTCCCGGCCTGCGTATGTTCGTCCAGGTAATTATACTGAATCTGGCAGAAATCCCAGTCGTAGGCATCCAGGATTTTCAGGAACATATCCGTATCGCCGTGGTAGGAAAATCCGATATTCCGGATACGCCCCTCCGCCTTCTGCTTCGTGATCCACTCTTCGATCCCCAGCTTCTTCAGGCGCTCCCATTCCGCATAATCCGTAAACATATGCATCAGGTAATAATCGATATGATCCGTGCGCAGACGGGTCAGCTCCTCGCGGAAGGTCTTTTCGATCGCCGAGGAGGAGCGCAGGATGTACTGGGGCAGCTTGGTGGCAATATTCACTTTATCCCGGCATTTGTTTTCATCCAGGATCCGGCCCAGGCATTCCTCGCTTCCCGGATAAATATACGCGGTGTCAAAATAGTTGACGCCTTTTTTTATGGCGAAAAGCACTTCCCTCTCCGCCTTCTCATAATCGATGGAATTCCCCTTTCTGGTGAATCTCATGCAGCCGTAGCCCAGCTGAGAAATCTGATTCCCGTATCTGTCAGACCTGTATTTCATATCCGCATCGGGCAGACATTTTCCCGACTTCCTCCTCTCTGTGATAACTGTCTGTTCATCTTCACATTTTATTTCTTCATGGCCGTCTCCGGACATTGTTTCCAATATACATATATTTTAGTCCAAAGGTTTACAGAAAACAAGGGTAAGTTCACATCGTGATACGTGCAGATCACCTATGCCGAAATTCCCGTGTTTACAGAAAACAAGGGTAAGTTCACATCTGTCCATGAAGCTCATAATAGAAAATATACTGCTGCATGACTCCCCGGCATTCTTTATACCGCCGGTTGGGAAATCCTCTTTTATAGTGGGCGTCCAGGGCCTGGCGGATATGGGTGTCCACCGGAAACGCCTCCAGCTTATGTAAAGCGAAAAGACAGATACAGTCCGCCACCTTCTCTCCCACCCCGAAGCATTTCAGCAGTTCCGTTCTGGCGTCCTTATAACTCATTTTTTCAATCTTACGGAGATCCGTTTCGCCGGATACTACAGCTCCGGCAGTGCGCACCACATATTTGCTCCTGTATCCCAGATTGCATTCCATAAGCGCATCCTCCGGCAGACCGCACAGCGTTCCCGGCGCCGGGAATCCATAATAGACCGTTCCTTTCGCAGAGATGCATTCTTTTCCGTAGGTCCTGCAGAGAAGTTCTATACTTCTGGAAATACGTTTGATATGATTCTGCTGCGAAATTAAAAATGTAACGATCATCTCCCACAGATCCTGCCTCAGGATACGTACACCCCATGCCGTTCGGGCTGCCTTTCTCAGATACCCGTCATTGGGATTAATTCCGGAAATCCAGGTTTTATAATCTGTTTTCAGGTCAAAATAGTCCTCCCAGTAATCGAAAAATTCTTCTTTCCCGCAGTGAAAGATCACCGTTTTTCCATGCTGCTCCGCTTCCAGATATCGATCACCGGAAATCACGGAAAAATGATTTTCCTTTATACGTTTCATCCGAAAACACTGCCCGGAACAGCAGATCTGTTCCAGGCTGAAGTTTTCCGCCTGAACGGCGATTCGGTTCTCCCCGTATTCCTGCAGCTCATACAGACTGTTTGTTTCGTCACAAACCGGCAGTTTATTCAACTCCATGCTCCTCCCCGTATGGCCCGCTCCCATACAAGACGACTGTTCCAGACAGCCATGGGCAATGGCTGCGTTCAGTTTACAATGGACATTTCATCCTGTTCTTTCAAATTCAAAGTCTCAATGTTTATTTGCTCACGCTCTCAATTTTACAGGAATGCTGCTTCGTCGTCTGACTGTAGCTTATTCCAACCAGAGTGCTTCTGCTTTCAATCAGTTTTTTGTGCCGGGTTCTCCGCAGTATCTTCTCAAATTCAATACGGACTTCCTCATTAGGAATATGAACAAGTCCGGCCGAGTCCGGTTCCGCTGAATCGGATTCACAGACATCCTCATAGGTTAAATAGCCCAAATGAACCAATAGAGTAAGTACGTCATCCTTGCATACAAATGTCGTCACATCATTTTGAAAGGAATCCGTATCAACTGAAATACTTCTTCCGGCAATCAGCGCCGCAATATCCTCCTGGAGACCATCCTGATCCATATCCATATAGGTCATCAGAGTTTCTACAGCAGAGGTTTTCTTCCAGTAAGACCTGAATCTGTGAGCTTTTACAGCGCTCATTACAGAAAACGGATTATAGATCGAATGTACAGGTCCGACAATATAACCATCATACCAGTGTCTTGCGCTTTCAAAACTTAATTGATGCTTCAGGCAGAGACCGCGTACTTCCTCTTCCGTAAATCCAAAATATCTCGCAAAATCCATTGGATCAAGCATGGTATATTCCTTAAAATCGGAAATGGCAGACTGGGATCCGTCTTTTCTGATCGGCAAAATACCGGTCATATAAGCTGCAGCAAAAATTTTTGAGGTCGCTCCGCTGTTCTTGAACAGAGACCGCAGAAACTCAAGGTAATCCTGTGAACTGTCGGGATTCTCCCTGATCGGAGCATCCCACTCATCAATAATCATGATGATCTTATTTCCGACTTTATCTGCCATATCCGCCAATGTCGCAGCAAGATTACCATGAACGACGGCTACTTCAGGATACTGCTTTTCTATTTCCCCTGTCAGAGCATCCACCAGAAACGGCACAAGATTTTTATAACTGTCTGTATAAGGCTTTGCACTGGTCAAATCAACATAAATCACATCATATTGATTCAGGTGTTCTTCAAAGGAAGAATCCATGGCGATTTCCCATCTCTTAAACAACTCACGGGAATCACAGCCTTTTCCATAATATGCGCAGATCATCTGCGCAGCAAAGGACTTTCCAAATCGGCGCGGACGGCTGATACAGGTAAGATTATCCGCAGTATCAATCGTGCGGTTAAGAACGCCGATCAAACCAGTCTTATCAACATATTCCGAACTTGTTATACGCGCAAATCCGCTATTTCCCGGATTCAGGTAATATCCCATGGAATCTTCCTCCTTTCCAGGATTTTCCATCCTGTTTGATATAAACTGATTATTTTAAGAGCAGTATACTGAAAAAATGATAAAAGTTCAAGTAAAATTCTCAATACAGCATCGTTATTGAAATATCTTATAAGTATGACTATATTGCTTCCCATCGATATAGCTATATCCGAACTTCCCTGGGATTTTCAAGCTATTTAACTGTAATCAAGAGATAAAACTGTAAAACTCAGGTCCAGGATAATCCTATTTCTAAGATAATATGACGAAGACTGAACTTTCTATAGGACAAATAATATACCTTTTTCTTCCCAGATGAATTGAAATTCTTAATTAGATTTGTTATAATGGGTTATATCAGGTATAAAATATCTCCCAGGAGGTACTTTGATGGCAAAACAAGTTCACATACGATTAGATGATACCCTCTATGAAGCACTCACCAGATACACAAGCGAGAACAGGTCCTCCGTACAGGATTCTATTTCATCGGCAATCATTCAGTTCTTGAGTAAACAGACAGACGACCCGGTTCCCGAAACTGCTGATTTTACATTTATCGATCTTTTTGCCGGAATTGGAGGCATGAGAATAGCCTATGAAAAGGCGGGGGGACATTGTGTCTATTCTAATGAATGGAATAAATACAGCCAGCAGACATACTTTGCAAACTTCGGTGAACAGCCTGAAGGCGACATAACCAAGGTAGATGCTGATACCATTCCGGATCATGACATCCTTGTTGCAGGCTTTCCATGCCAGCCATTCTCGATTGCAGGCGTTTCAAAAAAACAGAGTCTTGGCAGAGCAACCGGATTCGAGGACAAAACACAGGGAACTCTTTTCTTTGATATCTGCCGAATTTTGAACGCAAAAAGACCCAAAGCATTTATGCTGGAAAACGTAAAAAATCTAAAAAGCCATGACCGGGGCAGGACATTTAAAGTAATTACCGAGGCACTGGATGAACTGGACTATGAAATATTTCATGCTGTACTGGATGGACAGGACTATGTGCCCCAACACAGGGAACGTATTCTGATTGTCGGATTTGATCGAAAAAGATACGGCAGGGATATTGACTTTCATTTTGACATTACTCCTGTTGAACCTAAACCCGTTATAAAAGATATTCTTGAATCAGAAGTGGATGCCAAATATACACTGACGGATAAACTATGGACGTATTTACAAAATTATGCAGCCAAGCACCGTGCAGCAGGAAATGGATTTGGATATGGAATCGCTGACCCGGAAGGTGTATCCAGAACTCTGTCTGCCCGGTATTATAAAGATGGTTCGGAAATTCTGATTGAACAGGATAACGGAAATCCCCGACGACTGACACCTCGTGAATGTGCAAGACTCCAGGGATTCCCGGATGATTTTATAATTCCGGTTTCAGATACACAGGCCTATAAGCAGTTTGGAAATTCAGTAGTGGTTCCTCTCATGACCAACGTTGCACAGCTCGTTGCTGTAAAAATGAAAGAATTGGATACGAATGTAATCAGAATTCAACAAAGCCAGAGGCCTCAGATATCTAATGTTATGGATAGGGCATCTGAAAGAAAGATGAAGGTGATGACATGAATAATGATATAACGACAAAAGCAATAAATGCTGTACTTAATGGAAACCCTTCATACTGCAAGTTTCTTTCGGCAAACGATAGCGGAGAGACCTGCGGACATCAGTCAGGTATCCTGATTTCAAAATCAGCAAAAGCTATGCTGTGGACAGACGCGGAGATGAAGGCAAATCATATCCTTAAGAAATATGGACGTATCCTCTGGCAGGACGACTATGAAACAGACTGTACATTTACGTGGTATGAAAGCAAAAACGAATTGCGGATAACTGGCTTTGGCAGAGGAAAGTCTCCGCTTACTTCTGAATATACCGGAGCATTGTTTGTTATGATTAAAGATTCTGAAGAAGATTATCGCGGATATCTGCTCAATACCGATCATGATATAGAACAGTTTTTAGACACTTTCGGTCTGACTCCGGCGGAAACAAATCGTCCTTTAGAAATTAACCGTGTAAATCCCAAAATCAGGGAAAAACAGGCAATAGATTCATTTATAGATACATTAAAAACAGATTTTCCCGCTTCGGCTGAAATGTCGCGGGCGGCACGGATGATTCAATATCAGGTATACCTGAACAGACCGCTTGCAGTTAAAGATCCTGATTCCATTCTCCTGCGGTGGACAGATCAGGAGTATACATTGTTCAGAGCAATTGAACATGCCCGTTACGGTAATATTGTTGCCCATGGTTTTTCCTCGGTAGATGAATTCGTTGTTATGGCAAACCAGGTTCTGAACCGTCGCAAAAGCCGCGCCGGCAAAAGCCTGGAACATCACCTTGCCGCTATCTTTGACGAAAATAAAATCAGTTATACAGCACAGGCTATAACAGAAGGAAATAAAAAACCGGATTTTCTGTTTCCATCGGAAGATGCTTATCATGACATGACATTTGCAGTGGAGAAACTGTGTACACTTGCTGCAAAGACTACCTGCAAGGACAGGTGGCGTCAGATACTCAACGAAGCCAATCGCCTCCGCGATAAAAACAAGTATCTCTGTACTATGCAGCAAGGTATATCAGCTGCACAGATGGACGAAATGCAGGCAGAGAAAGTTATTCTTGTTGTTCCCAAAGCCTACCATTCAGCTTATCCGAAGGAAAAGCGCGAACGGATCTGGACCATCGGAAAATTTGTAAATTATGTGAAAGAAATGGAAGGGATCATCTGATGACCGACATCAAATCTCCTGAAGAACGCAGTCAGAATATGGCGCAAATACGCAGCAAAGATACAAAACCGGAAATATGGTTCCGAAAACGGTTATTCAATAAAGGATTCAGATACAGGAAAAACACCAATGCTCTTCCTGGACATCCTGATCTCTGGCTTTCCAGGTATAATACTGCAATATTCATACATGGATGCTTCTGGCATCGCCACAGTGGATGCAGGTTTGCATATACACCAAAAACCCGCGCAGAATTCTGGATATCCAAATTTCAGAAAAATACAGCACGTGACTCCTATGTTCTGCAACAACTGGCTCAGCAAAATGTTCGCGTAATAATTGTCTGGGAATGTACAATTAAAAAAATGATGAAAAATTCTTCCTATGAAGCAGAAGTCCTCTCATCGGTTATCAATTTTCTGCATTCAGACACACAACGTCTTGAACTATATGAATTAAGGAGCTGACATTATTGGCCAGCTCCTTAAGCATCTTCACTTATAGACAGATCCGAATCACTTTTCCATAAATGCCATATGACACATTATTCTTATAAATCCCGCATTATCAAATTATTCTTTACACAAATATCCAGTTTAAATATTTTCTCTCCCATGTCTCTGAAATCGATAAAAATCTTTCCGTCACTGATTTCCTTTACAATTCCTGGACCTAAAGTTTTATGCCGAACACAACTGCCTATAGGAAACAGGCGCTTTGCGTCATAGGTGTCTATTGTACGTTTCTTCTCTGTCATGACTTTATTTTTATACTCATTATTATTTTCCAAATCTAATTCTTTATAATACGAACAATGAGCAGATCCGCAGCACTTACTGACTAATTTACTACAATATTTATCCTCTTTGCGATAATACACGCATCTGTTGCGATGACGTCTGTCATCGTCTTCTTCTCTTGTATATTTCTCTATATGCCATGGAACATTTGTCATTCGATTTACAGCAGTCACAAAAATATCACCTCTTTACTCAAATTTTACTAATTATCCAGATGAAACCGCCAGGACAACGTCCCCCAGGAAAGCTTTTCAACTTCAATAAAGGCCATAATAAACCACAGCTTCCCCCTGAACATACTCCTGGCGATCACAAGAATCTCATCTCCAGTACAGATATCAAAATCAGTATACTACGATTTCGATTTCAAATAAACCCGCAAATCCGAAATTTATTGACAAAACATCCTCCTGCTTTGCAATTCATACCGCTTTCTCGTGTCCGGTCTGTATATAAGCAGCCGAAAAACCAATCTCTGCATTTTGCGGAATCTCTCACCTGACCCCCAACAGCAATAAATCCACCACCGTCCTCTTCTCCTTACTGGTATAGTACACCGCCTCCCGGGCATTCCACGCTGTCCTGGCGGCCACACTTCGTCCATCCTGCTTCACCATTCCGTAACTTATCAGCTTTTTCACTGAATACTTTATTCTGGTAAATGCCGGACACTCGAGGGATTCTGCCATTTCTCCCAGAGACACCCCGTGTTCGCTGTTCCGGAGAAATCTCAGCACCTGCCAGTCATCCTCGTTCAAAACCCCGCGGCGTCCATACAGATAAAACTCCAGAACCAGGGGATCATATCCCGTCCATGTTTCTTTCAGTCCCTTCAGAATCACATCCAGATATTGTCCGGAAGGAGCGTTGACAACTTTTCCCCGTTCCGGTGAGGCGAAGGAATAAACAGGAAGTCCGTCCACCATTCCAAGCAGCAGCTTTTTCTGGTAGGCATTTCCCTCCATTGCCTGTATCTCACGAAACTGCGTCATCCCGATTCTGTAAATCCGTCCGAATGCTCTGCCGGGCTTTGTATCATCCAGAAACGCGGTCCCCATACGATTCCATCGTACGCTTCCCTGCCTCTGAGCTGAGCAGCAAAAGAGAGCCGGTTGCCCGACTCTCCCGTGAAACCTGCAATGTTTACATACCGAACAGGCTCTTACTCATGAAGTATACTGTTTTTACGTCCTTCAGATATAGCTGTATTTAATTTTTCCTGCAAATTAGCTGCGCATTCTTCAGGAGTAACAGCAAAATTACCATCTGCATCTTTGGTCAAAAGCAACGCTATTTCTTTGTAAAATACACTCCTGACAGAATTTTCACTTCCCTGCCAGTTCGGGAGATTATGTGTATAATCAACTGAATTTACGGTATTATGTGAGAACGCCTCCAAAAGCAATATATCATCTTTGTATTTTTCCATGACTTTTTTGCTTACAGGGATACTTCCGGCGGAACATTCAAGCCATTTATCGGTTTCGTAGAAATATCTTATGAAATCTTTAGCTATGTCTATTTTTTCGCTGTCGCCGTTATCAAAAATTTCAAATCCATCGTTGAAGATCGTACAGTGATTACCGGGATAATTAACAAAGCCGTATTTCTTAAAAGTGCCTGTTTCCGCATTGTAATCTTCCTTAACTCTGCTGTACGTTGAACTTCCCAGATTAAAGTTATAAAAGGTAAGCTCGTCCATTTTGAATTTACTGCTGTTATCGGACATTGTTTTGTAATACGGAACAGGCAGATACCAACCTGAATCCACACCGTTCTGAAGCCACCTGAGGGCAGAAATAACATCGGGATTATCAGCAAGATCAAAATTGCTGCTGCTGTCAAACAGTTCGCCGCCGAAAGAACGCATCATTGTCATTATGTGAGTATCGCCCTGATTATCTTTTGCGTACATCATCATAGGAACTTCCCCTTTGCCTTCTTTTGCAAATCCGTCCGCAAGTGTATTCAGTATCTTTGTCCAGTCCTCAATGTTCCAGTTTGAAATTACTTCGCCCTCGTCAATATATTCGCTCAAACCGTATTTTTCAAGCATTTCTCTGTTATATATGAGAATGTTCTCAGAACTCATATAGGGCAGCATATAGAGCTTATTATTAAATCGTCCTTGTTCCAAATAAGCAGGGGCTATATCCTCTTTCATTTCCGGTGTAAGGACATCGTCTATAGGGACAACTTTTCCTGTATGGATAAACGAACTCATATTGAAAAATCCGTCATACAATATATCGGCCGCATCGCTTCTACCGAAAGAATTTGTAATTGCCTTCGTTTCCGCACCGCCATCAAATTCTATGACTTTTATTCTAACATCTTTATCATACTGTGCAATAAAATCCCTGCTTGCTAGTTCGAGGAGAGTATATGCATTTTTTATATTTTCGTTAGAAATGCAATTCATAGTACTGGTATGAGGCACTTTTATAATAATTTCTTTTTCTGGCTCTTTTTGTCCGGAACAGCCGGAAAGGCAGAATGAAAATGACACTGCCAGGATGATCTGCAATAAAAATGCAGGAGTTCTTTTTTTCATTTTTTCTTGTCTCCTTATTGACTGTTACGTTTTTCGCGATCGATTTTCTCCATTTTATGGAGCAGGGTATTGATATCTATCGGCTTTGTTAAAAAGTCGTCCATTCCGCTGTTTAAAGCCTTGACCCTGTCCTCCTGAAAACTGTTTGCGGTACAGGCGAATATGGTAACAGTTTTGGCATCTTCACGGTCAAGTTTCCTGATCCTCGCCGACGCCTCACAGCCATCCAGAACAGGCATACGCATATCCATAAGGATCACTTTGAACTCGTTTATCTTTGATCTCTCAAATATCTCCACAGCCTCCTGACCGTTCTGAGCGTGTACAGGAACAAATCCGAACTGGCTCAGTATCTCCATCAAGATTTCCGCATTCAGTTCGTTATCTTCGGCAACAAGAATTTCCATTGACCTGGCGCCGTTGTCGGAATTATCAGCTGTTTTTTCCGCATCATCCGAAGTTATCTTCAGATAGTCCGGAATTTCACAAATTTCAGCAGGAATTTCAACAGTAAACGTACTGCCTTTGTTCAATTCGCTCTCTACCCTTATTTCTCCTCCCATTGCATTTACAAGCAGCTTGCTTAT
>CANQUG010000075.1 GCA_947626985.1 uncultured Lachnospiraceae bacterium
CGGATTTTCACAAAATTTTCCCCAACTCCCTCTTTACATCCCCGGTCAACTATGCTAGAATCAACAGTCGTGATATATTTCATATCCTTGTTCTCTGCGCAGTCAGAGAGCCATTAATGACCAGAAGGAGGTAAAGAGCATGAACAAGTATGAGTTAGCCTTAGTTGTGAATGCCAAGTTAGAAGATGAAGCCCGCGACGCCGTTGTGGAGAAAGCAAAAGGCTACATCACCCGCTACAATGGCGTGATCACAGAAGTGGAAGAATGGGGTAAGAGAAGACTGGCTTACGAAATTCAGAAGATGCATGAGGGCTTCTACTACTTTATCCAGTTTGAAGCAGACGCAGCCTGCCCCGCGGAAGTAGAGAGACATGTACGCATCATGGACAACGTATTGAGATACCTGGTTGTCCGCAAGGACGCATAATCTTTATACGCCGGATTTTAGAAAGCACCATTAGAAACCCGTTCAAATGTTGTGAAAAAGAGGTAAAAAATGAACAAAGTAATTTTAATGGGACGCTTGACAAGAGATCCTGAGGTGCGATATACCGCAGGAGATAATTCACTGGCGATCGCCAGATACACGCTGGCAGTGGACAGAAGATTCCGCCGGGACGGAGAAGCCACCGCTGATTTTATTAACTGCGTATCTTTTGGGAAGACGGCGGAATTCGCTGAGAAGTATTACCGTCAGGGCCTGAAGATCGCCATCACCGGGCGGATCCAGACCGGAAGCTATACCAACAGAGAAGGACAGAAGGTGTACACTACGGAAGTGGTGGTGGAGGAGCAGGAATTTGCCGAGAGCAAGGCCTCCAGCGACAGCTATGCCGCCTCCCATCCCCGTCAGAATACCGCGGCCGCGCCTTCCATGCCAGGACCGGGCTCCGCAGGCATGGGCGCTATGGACGGATTCATGAATATTCCGGATGAGATCGACGAGGAACTGCCCTTTAACTGACAGCGGACTGTGTGAAAATTCAAAAAGGAGGAAACCATCATGGCTTACAATAGAGGCGAAAGACCCGACTCTCCCATGAAGAGAAGAGGCGGACGCAGAAGAAAAAAAGTTTGCGTATTCTGCGGCAAGGAGAATAATGAGATCGATTACAAGGATGTTCCGAAGCTGAGAAAGTATGTTTCCGAGAGAGGAAAGATCCTTCCCAGAAGGATTACCGGAAACTGCGCGAAGCATCAGAGAGCGCTGACCGTCGCCATCAAGAGAGCGCGTCATATGTCCCTGATGCCCTATGTTCAGGACTGATCCTGTGCCGATTCTGCCGCCATCCCAGGGGTGGCGGCATTTTTTTACCTGTTTCTATGGTAAAACTGTGCTAAATCTGTTATAATAAGGAAGCCCCTGTATGCTCTGCAGAGAGGGGAACTTCAGGCACTGATTTTGATAAATACAGGTAAAGAATGGAAAAGATATGAATGAAAAGATAAAAGTAAAGGGCAGAATGAGGAGGTATCTCAACTGGCCGATGTATCTGTCGGTCCTGCTGATCATGGCGAACGTGCCGGTTTATTTCGTCAGTTTGGAGGCCGGAGCTGTGATGTCCGCAGGCGTTCTGGTCTATCTTCTGGCGGCGGCGATTCTTATGCGGGCGTACAGGCGGAATGTGGTGAACGACATGGTCGCTTTTGCCAATCAGTATGACGTCCTGGAAAAGCGGATACTGGAAGAGCTGGCCATGCCCTACGGCATCCTGGACTCATCAGGCCGGATGATCTGGTGCAACAGGCTGTTTTCCAACCTCACAGGGAAGGATCAGTTCTATCGGAAAAGCGTTACCACCATTTTTCAGGAGATCACCATAGACAAGCTTCCGGTGGCGGGAAAGAAGGAGATCACCGAGGTAAGCGCCCGTCTGGGGGAGAGGATTTACCGGATTTCCCTGCAGTGCGTGCCCATCGCCGAAGTGGTGGATCATTCGGAAATCATGGAAGCCAGACAGAAGGATGTAAGCCTGATTGCCATGTATCTCTATGACGAGACAGAGCTGAGGGAGTACATCCAGAAGAATGAGGACAATAAACTGGTGGTGGCCCTTGCCTATCTGGACAACTACGACGAGGCCCTCCAGAGTGTGGAGGATGTGCGCCGTTCTCTTCTGATCGCTCTGATCGATCGGAAAATCACCAAATATTTTTCCAATTTTGACGGGCTGGTGCGCAAGCTGGAGAAGGATAAATATTTTCTGGTTCTGCGCCAGAGCTCCCTGGAAAGCCTGAAAGCTCAGAAGTTCCAGATCCTGGACGAGGTGAAGACCGTAAATATCGGCAATGAGATGCCGGTGACGCTGAGCATCGGCTTCGGACTGAACGGAAGTACCTATCTGCAGAATTACGAGTATTCCCGGATCGCCATAGAGATGGCCCTGGGCAGGGGCGGGGATCAGGTGGTGATCAAGAACGGAAATACCATTACTTATTTCGGGGGAAAGGCTCCCCAGATGGAGAAGAATACCCGGGTGAAGGCCAGAGTCAAGGCCCAGGCCCTGAAGGAATTTATCAGCTCCAAGGACCGCGTGGTGGTCATGGGACATAAGATCACCGATGTGGACGCCCTGGGAGCCGCCATCGGTATTTACCGCGCGGGGAAGACCCTGGGAAAGCCGGTGCATATCGTGGTGAACGATCCGTCCACCTCCATTCGTCCGCTGATGGCGGGATATATCGGAAATCCCGACTATGAGCCCTCCATGTTCATCGACAGGGAGGAGGCCATGGACCTGGTGGACAATAACACCGTCGTTGTGGTGGTGGATACCAATAAGCCCAGCTACACGGAATGTCCGGAGCTGCTCCACATGACGAAGACCATCGTGGTTCTGGATCATCACCGCAGAGGAAACGAAGTGATCGAGAATGCGGTGCTTTCCTATGTGGAGCCTTATGCTTCCTCCACCTGCGAGATGGTGGCGGAGATCCTTCAGTATTTTTCCGACGACCTGCGGCTGAGAAATATCGAGGCGGACTGTATTTACGCGGGTATCGTCATTGACACGAATAACTTTATTACCCGTTCCGGAGTGCGGACCTTCGAGGCGGCGGCTTTTCTGCGCCGGTGCGGCGCGGATACCACCAGGGTGCGCAAGATGCTGCGGGATAATATCGATTCCTATAAAGCGCGGGCGGAGGCGGTGCGCACGGCTCAGATCTACCGCAACTGCTTTGCCATAGCCAAATGCCCCGGCGAAGGTCTGGAAAGTCCCACCGTTGTGGGCGCCCAGGCGGCCAACGAGCTTTTGAACATCGCAGGTGTGAAGGCTTCCTTTGTGCTTACCGTTTATAATCACGAGGTCTTTGTCAGCGCAAGGGCCATCGACGAGGTAAATGTGCAGCTGCTCATGGAGAAGATGGGCGGCGGCGGACATATCAACATCGCGGGCGCTCAGGTGGCGGCCACGGTGGAGGAAGCGGAACAGCTGCTGAAGAATATTATTGACGAGATGTATCAGGAAGGAGATCAGAAGATATGAAGGTAATCTTACTGGAGGATGTAAAATCTCTGGGAAAACAGGGGGAGATCGTCAATGTCAGCGACGGTTACGCCCGGAATATGATCCTGCCCAAAAAGCTGGGCGTGGAGGCCACTCCGAAAAATCTCAACGATCTGAAGCTGAAGAAGGCCAACGAGGAGCGTGTGGCCAGAGAAAACCTGGAAGCGGCGCAGGCCTTCGCCAGGGATCTGGAGGATAAGGAAGTGACTGTGACTCTGAAGGTGGGCGAGGGCGGAAAGATCTTCGGCTCCATCTCCACCAAGGAGATCAGCGAAGCTGCCAGAGAGCAGCTGAATCTGGAAATTGACAAGAAGAAGCTGGTGCTTCCCAGTCCCATTAAAACCCTGGGCGTGACTCAGGTTCCGGTGAAGCTTCACCCTAAAGTGACCGGAAGTCTGAAGGTCTGGGTAAAAGAGGCATAAGATATGGAAGAGGCGCTGATTAAACGGATTCTTCCTCACAGCATTGAAGCGGAGCAGTCGGTGATCGGTTCCATGATCCTGGACCGGGACGCCATTCTGATCGCCTCGGAAATACTGACCAGTGAGGATTTTTATCAGAACCAGTATGGAGTGATTTTTTCCTCCATGGTGGAGCTTTGCAATGAGGGGAAGCCGGTGGATCTGGTGACGCTCCAGAACCGTCTGAGGGAGAAGGAGCTGCCGCCGGAGGTCAGCAGCATGGAGTACGTGCGGGAGCTGATGGACATGGTTCCCACCTCTGCCAACGTGAAGTATTATGCCAATATTGTCAGTGAGAAGGCGGTGCTCCGCCGGCTCATCCGGGCTGCCGAGGAGGTGGCCGACAGCTGTTATCTGGAGAAGGAAAGCACGGAAACCATTCTGGAGGAATCGGAAAGAAAGCTGTTCCGCATTCTGCAGAGAAGCATCGGAGGGGAGTTTGTCCCCATTCAGCAGATCGTGCTGAACGCTGTCAGCACCATCGAGAAGGCTTCCCGGCTGAAGGGAACGGTGACGGGGATTCCCACCGGATTCGTGGATCTGGATTACAAGACCTCGGGAATGCACGCTTCGGACCTGGTGCTCATCGCTGCCCGGCCCTCCATGGGGAAGACCGCTTTTGTGCTGAATATTGCTCAGTACATGGCGTTCCGGAAGGACGTTACGGTGGCGATCTTCAGCCTGGAAATGTCCAAGGAGCAGCTGGTAAACCGTCTTCTTTCCATGGAGTCCCATGTGGATTCCCAGAATCTCCGCACCGGAAATCTGAAGGACGAGGACTGGACGAAGCTGGTGGAGGGAGCGGACATTATAGGAAATTCCAGCCTGATCATCGATGACACCCCCGGAATCTCCATTGCGGAGCTCCGGTCCAAATGCAGGAAATATAAACTGGAGCATAACCTGGGAGTGATCATGATCGATTATCTCCAGCTGATGAGCGGAAACGGCAGATCGGATTCCCGGCAGCAGGAGATTTCCGAGATCTCCAGGTCGCTGAAGGCGCTGGCCAGGGAACTGGATGTTCCCGTGATCGCCCTGTCCCAGCTGAGCCGCGCCGTGGAGCAGCGTCCGGACCACCGGCCCATGCTGTCGGACCTGAGAGAATCGGGAGCCATCGAGCAGGACGCGGACGTGGTGATGTTTATCTACCGGGACGACTATTATCATAAAGACTCCGAGAAGAAGGACATCGCGGAGATCATCATCGCCAAGCAGAGAAACGGCCCCATCGGAACCGTGGAGCTGGTGTGGCTGCCCAGATATACTCAGTTTGTAAATATGAAAAAGTGATGCCTTCTTAGTCTGCCTCTTTTTTTTCGGGAAATCTGTCGAGCGCTTTTCATTGCATTTCCTTATGATTCTGATATAATGAAAAATGGTTCTTCTGTCAGAAGTTTTGGCGGCTGAAGCATGGATGAATTTCATAAGGAGGGGAAAGTATGGAAACAAGGTATACGGTCAGACAGGCCACCGACGCTACGGGGGTGAAATCCTACGTTCTGCGCTACTGGGAGGACGAGCTGGGACTGCATATTCACCGGAATGAACTTGGACACCGATACTACACCGGATATGATATTCAGCTGTTTTTGAATATTAAGGAACTTAAGAAGAAGGGACTGCAGCTCCGTGCCATTCGGGATATGATTCCCCGGATGGAGCTTTCAGTCCCTGAATTTTTGGGGGAGGGACAGAACATCCCGGATGGAGCCCTGCAGGAGAAGGATGCTTCGGGGGAAAAGGAGGATGGGCCGGTTTCTTCTCAGGGGGAAAAAGAGCCGGAGGCGGGCCTGAAGGAGGAGCCTCAGAGCGGAAAGATCCTGGAATTTCAGGCGATTCTGGAACGGCTCATCACCCAGGAGCTTCAGTCGAAAAATGAGGAGGAGGAGCGGTGCAGATCGCTGGATCTGGCCATCCGCAGGCAGCAGTCAGCCAGGCGGGAGGCCGCCGCGGCCAATGAAAAGAAAGGGCGCAGAAGACACAGATGAGAATGTCTTTTGACGGCGGAGCGGATGCGCGGGCCGGCCGGCAGGGCCGGGGGCATATGACGTTAAGATATCCGGAGGAATGACGGATGCGCGGACAGGAATCGGCCGGCAGGGCGGGGAGCATATGGCGGTGAAATATCCGGAGGAATAAAAAAAGTTGCCTGAAAGGCAACTTTTTTATGTGCGGCGCGGGAACGCGCCATCCCATACGCCGGAGAGCAGGGCAGTATGCCCGCATCCGTGGCGCAATGTAATCGAATATTATTCACCCGGGTGAATAGCTTCGGTGGGACATGCCTCTGCGCAGGTACCGCAGTCTACACAGATATCCGGATCGATTACATAATGCTCATCGCCCTGAGAAATAGCCTCAGACGGGCACTCAGCTTCGCAGGTTCCGCAGCTTACGCAATCATCAGAAATAACATATGCCATAGTAGTATCCTCCTTTTTAATCTCTTTTACGCCTTTTCAGGTATACAGATATTCTAATATATCTCTCTGTGGATTACAAGTATAAATTTGTAAACATCTTTTGGAATCTTGCGGTTGATTCTGCAGGAATTTGGTATTATAATAGGTATGTCAGAAATTTTGACGGGGCCCTGATCTTCGGGGCGGATGATTTTTGGTAAAATACGGTAAAGTAAGGAGGCACTTCCAATGTCAAAGGTTACAAAGAGCATGCTGATCGGCCAGCTTCTTCAGTTAAATCCCAATATCGCACCGATTCTTATGAGGGCAGGGATGCACTGTCTCGGCTGCCCCTCTTCCCAGATGGAATCTCTGGAGGAAGCGGCTATGGTTCACGGTCTGGATGCGGATGTTCTGGTTCAGCAGATTAATGATTTCCTGGGAGCGTAAGCTCAGGAATTCTCCGGCGGAAACGCTGATAAAACTGAAAACAGGAAGAAAAAGGGACTGTACGGAAACAGTCCCCTTTTTTCTTCCTGTATTTAAAGCTGGGCAAGCTGCTGAAGAGCATCCCGCGTGATCAGTTCTCCCTGTTCCTGGAGGTGGGCCTCTCCAGCCGGGCTGAAAGCCCTGCCTCTTCCGTATTCGGAGAGGATATTGCAGATCTTGTTGAATTCCTCCGCAGTGCAGGAGGACTGGCGGAGCACCAGCTGATAGCTGTTGTCCCCGGCGTTTTTATAGAGGCTGTTTTCTCCTGAGAAGAAGCCGTTCAGGCCATGGGATGCAGCGATGACGTCGTCCAGCCTGGGGAAGGTGTAGAGCCGGACCAGATTGACCGAGGGCGCCTCTTCCGGGGCGGCGGTGTCGGTTTTCGTCTGGGCGGGAGACGCGGCCTGTTTCTTGGGAAGATTTTTCAGCTGGGCGTCCAGCAGCCGGTGAATCATATCGATGATATTATCTGCGCCGTCAAACTGAAGATTTTCCAGGGAATCTCCTGTGCCGTGGGAGGGAGCGAATTTGGAAAAGCGGACATCCAGCTCCTCCGGGTCCTCCACCTTGGTGATGATCAGTATGATGCTGTCCATATTGACCGGGATGGCTTCGATCATCAGCGGAATATTATCCGCCTCAAAACCGAACTGAATCTGCGCCTGCTGCATCATATCCCGGAACAGCTTTTTCGCTTTTTCCGTTCCGTAAGCCAGTTCGCTGATGCGGATCTGATGTATCTCCAGATCTTCTCTGGTCAAAATGCAGCGGATTTGGTTATCATTGATTTTTTCTATTTTCATTCCATCACATCCTATTCTTAACACACTGTCATTAATAGTATATTATATAACCGGGGAAAACTGTCTCCGGGGCAGAGCGCTTCATCGCTGCTGCCGGGGCGGAAGCTTTCCTGTGTTTATACTTGACTTTAAGGACAGGCTAATTAAAAAAGAACCCAGCTTCTTTTCTATTATATAACACTTTATGGGTGAATGTAAAGAAATTCAATTTACCTGATTATAAAATATTTGGGAACAAAAACGAAAAAATTTCGCAATTTGACGAAACGCCTTGCTTTTACCGGAAAAAGAGGTATAATGGGTTTCAGGAAAAGGCAGCGGCCCCCTGGAGGAAGAACGAAACCAGATTCCAGTATCTGCTTACACAATTACCAGAAATTTCTTACTACATATCATTGCCGGTGTTCAGTCATGCAGCGTTCCAGCTGCGGCAGTGAAAATTCCCATGAGATTAAATTCGTTCAGGGAGGTATTGTCTTTTCTCAGAACCTGTAAGGTGTTTTCTGAAATCAAATCTTAAGGAAAGGAGGACCGGATACGCAGGCTATATCACGACGAAAACAGAAGAAAAAAGCCGCGGAACCCCTGAGACGTGAACTGGAAGAATTCCGGAGCCACGGCGTGGATCTGTACCTGGACGGTGAGCCCAGTACGCCCAAGGCCATCGCCAGGGCCTGTTTCACGGAGGAAGACGGGGTCTATATGCGTGATTATACAGAAGATGAGATGGGCCGCATCGCCCGGGTGAGCTTCGATTTTGTAAGTCTGAAGTAACAGAAAAAGGGATTCCTCCGAATCATGGCAGGTTTCCTCTCATACATAACCGGGGAGGAATCCCTGCTTCTCCGGCCGGGAGGTCCTGTTTCCTCTGCATGGACCTCCCGCGGGAGAGGCATTTTGGCCGTCAGGCGGAAAAACAGGTGTGAAAAAAATATGAAAAGTGGAAATTAGTAATGCAATTTTTTCGAGATATGATATAATTACTGGAAGTGTCTGCGGGCAGAAGAGACCTGCAGGCACAGGAAACGAAAAAGTACAGAGAATCGTATACAGCTGCTGTACAGAGATACAGAGGGATGAATATATGAAAAAAAATGATCTGAAAAGAAGAGCCAGGAGAAGGAAAAGGAGAAACAGGGCGAAATCACCGGTCTTTATCGTGTGCCTGCTGATTCTTCTTGTGAGCGTCCTGGGAGCGGCCACGTTTTTGATCAGGCGATATATTCCCACCAGGGAAAAAATGGATTTGTACCAGTATTACGGGGATGTGGCCCAGGGTGAGGCGGCGCTGATCCTGGGAACGGAGATTCTGGAGCAGAGGGGCGCGATCCAGGGGGATACGGCCTATCTGCCGCTGGATGTGGTGAACAGTTATCTGAATCAGCGGTATTACTGGGATGAGGAGAATGCTCAGATCCTTTATGCCGCCCCGTCTCAGCTTCTGACTTTTCCGGCCGGCACGGAGCCGGGAGGAGATGTCTGGCAGAAGGACGGCACGGTATATCTGAGTCTTCCGCTTGTGGCGCAGTATACGGATATGGATTCTTATGTGTATCAGGATCCGGGAAGAATCGCCGTTCAGTATCGGTTTTCCGGTATCAGTACCGTATCGGTGACCCGCGACGGAGCTGTGAGGTACCGCGGAGGGATCAAATCGCCGGTGCTTACCGAAGTTCACGAGGGAGACAGTCTCATTCTTCTGGAGGAACTGGAGGAGTGGGACCAGGTGGCTACCCGGGACGGATATGTCGGATACATAGAGAAAAAAAGACTGGGAGCTTCTCAGGTTCAGAATATGGAGCGGGATTTTGCCAGGGAGGAGTATACGTACCTCACCATGGAAGAGCCGGTGAATATGTCCTGGCATCAGGTGATGACTCAGGAAGGCAATTCCGTTCTCGCCGACGATATTCAGAACGTGACGGGCGTAAACGTGATTTCGCCCACCTGGTTTACTATTACGGATAATGCAGGAAATATCGGAAGCATTGCTTCCGCGGATTATGTGGCGTACGCTCATGAGAGAGGGCTGCAGGTGTGGGGACTGGTGGATAATTTCAGCCAGGATATCCAGACGCTGGAGGTGCTTTCCCATACCACTTCCCGCCAGAATCTCATCCGTCAGCTGACGGACGCCGCCCTGGCGGCGGGGATGGACGGAATCAATGTGGATTTCGAGTATCTCAGCGAGGCGGTGGGCGTTCACTTCCTTCAGTTTTTGCGGGAGCTTTCCATAGAAACTCATAAGAACGGGCTGGTTCTGTCCGTGGATAATCCGGTGCCGGAGGATTTCACCAGCCACTATGACCGGGCGGAACAGGGCAGAGTGGTGGATTACGTGATCATCATGGGATACGACGAGCACTATGTGGGCTCTGAGGAGGCGGGATCCGTGGCGTCTCTTCCCTGGGTGGAAAAGGGCGTCCAGGATACTCTGGAGGAGGTTCCGCCGGAGAGAGTGATTCTGGCGGTTCCCTTCTACAGCAGACTGTGGAAGACCACTGCGGGAACCCTTACCAGCGAGGCTGTGGGGATGGACCGGGCCTGGGAGGAGCTTACCTCCCACCAGGCGGACACTTACTGGGACAAAACGACAAGTCAGAATTACGGAACCTTCGAGAGCGAGGGCTCCACGTTCCAGATCTGGGTGGAGGACGGACAGTCCATCGCTGAAAAAGTAAAGCTGGTGCCAAAATACGGCCTGGCCGGAGTGGCTCAGTGGAAGCTGGGATTCGAGAACAGCAGCGTCTGGCAGGTGATCTCCGATAATCTGAGACAGCAGTAAAAACCGGTATAAAAACACCCTGCGGGACATATCTTTTACTGAATATACCGGAGGGTGTTTTGCATTGAGACGATATAAATATCTGGCGGAGCTTTCCATGGCCTGCCTGCTTCTGGTGTGCTTTTTCTTTTTGTCCAGAGAGGCGGCCCAGGTATCTGTGGCGCTCACATCGGAGAAGGAGAGACAGGTGATCGTGGTGGACCCCGGACACGGAGGAATCGATCCGGGAATGATCGGCGTGGGAGAGCTGGAGGAGAAGGGCATCAATCTGGCCGTTTCCCTGAAGGTAAAAAGCGTTCTGGAGCAGATGGGGTATGAGGTGGTGCTTACCCGGGAGAAGGATGAGGGTCTGTATGAGGAATCCTCCCATAATAAAAAGGCTCAGGATATGCAGCGGAGAATCGGCGTCATCGATGAGACGCGGCCTCTCCTTACGGTGAGCATTCATCAGAACAGCTATCAGGATCCGGAGGTCCGCGGACCCCAGGTGTTTTTTTATAAGGATTCCATCGAGGGGGAGAAGCTTGCGAAGGCCCTGCAGTCCTCTCTGAATACGGCGACAGAGCAGGAGCGCCCCAGGGAGGCGAAGGGAAATTCCAGCTACTATCTCCTGAAGAGAAGCCAGGGGACGCTGGTGATCATAGAATGCGGATTTCTCACCAACGAGGAAGAGGCGGCGCTGCTGAAAACAGAAGCGTATCAGCAGAAGGTAGCGGAAGCCATCGGAGAGGGTATCCGGACATATCTGGAGGGAGAGTGAGCACCTGGCAGTCTCCCCCCGAAAAAATATGGAAAATGTTGCAAATTTGCTTTGCTTCGCTGTATAATTTTGTTATACTGGGCTCAGGATAAGAGCGGGAATGACGAGGTACAGCGCCGCAGAATACGTTGGAGAAGGTTGGTAGCGGAAATGCCTGGAATTATTTATCTGATACTGGCGGGGCTTCTGGGGAGAGAGATTGGGGAGCTTCTGTTTTTTTTACAGGGAGGCGGCAGGGAGACGGGAGAAAATCGTCTCTGGCTGTTTTTGCCTGTTTCCTTCGGGACGGGAACACTGGTAATGACATGGGCGGTTTATCTGATTGCCTGGGGCTGCCGGGCTTTGACCCGCAGCGATTCTCCTTTGTTTTACGCCGATTGGGCGGTCATGGGAGGTGCGGCGTTTTTTCTGGCTGTTCTGTATGTGAGAAGATTTCAGAAACGGAAAGGGAAGGGGCAGAGGAGGAGGAAAAAAGGGGGAGTTTCCCTGCGGATCGGGGATCGAAAGCTCTTTTTCAGGGAACTGGTGTTTTTCCTTCTCCTGGGAGTCTTTCTCTTCTGGATCATGTTTTATGTATTTTTTATCAGTGACGATGTGCTGTACAGCGGAGCCACGGTGTTCGGGGACTATGCGCCTCACGTGTCCATGATCCGCTCCTTCTCCCGGGAGGCCAATTTTCCCACGCAGTATCCTCACTTCGGGGGCCAGGATGTGAAGTATCATTTTATGTTCCAGTTTCTGGTGGGAAATCTGGAATATCTGGGCTTACGTCTGGACTGGGCCTATAATCTGGTAAGCGTCTTTGCTCTGGAAGGGTTCCTGATGCTTTTGTACATGCTTGCGAAGAGGGTTACGGGAAGCGCTTTCGGAGGAGTTCTGGGCATTCTTCTGTTCTTCTTCCGCAGCGGGCTGACTTTTTTTCATTATGTCTGGGAACACCTTCAGGCGGGGGACCTGTGGACAGTTCTGGCGGAAAATACCTCCTTTATCGGCTATACTCCCAATGAGGACTGGGGGCTGTGGAATTTTAATGTGTATCTGAATCAGCGGCATCTGGCTTTTGGAATGCTGCTGGCGGCCGTTGTCATCTGGTTTTTTCTGGACTGGGTGGAGAGCGCGGCGGCCCATAAAGAAAGAGGGCTGGTCTGGTTTCGTGACAGGCTCTTTACGAAAGCGGCCTGGAAGAACAGAAATCCCGGACTGGCTGTCCTGCTGGGGGTACTTCTGGGAATGGGAGCTTTCTGGAACGGAGCGGCTGTGATCGGCGGACTGCTGATCCTGATGGGCTTCGGCCTTTTTTCGGATGGAAAACTGGATTATGCCCTGATGGCGCTGGCTGCGGTTGTCTTTTCCTGCGCGCAGTCCGCGGCCTTTATCCGGGGCGGCGCGGTGAGTTTTTCCGTTTACTTCGGTTTTCTCGCGGAGAACAAAAGTATTCCGGGGATACTGTGGTATCTGCTTCAGGTGAGCGGGATTTTTATTCTTGGTCTGGTGATTGTGTTCTTCTTTCTGGACAGATGTCAGAGAATCGTTCTCGTGAGTTTTTTGTTTCCGCTGTTTTTTGCCTTCTGCTTTTCCCTGACGCCGGATATCAACGTGAATCATAAATATATTATGATTTCCTACGCATTCCTCACCATGTTCTGGGGCAGCATGATGGTAAGGGCGGGAAAAAAGCGCATCCCGGGAAAAATTGCCGCCGTGATCCTCATCATCTGTCTGACGCTGACGGGGATTTACGATTTTGTGATCATTCTCAGAAACAACGGGACAGGCCACAGAGTGACCGTGTATATGGAGAGTCCGGTGACAGACTGGATCGTGGAAAATCTGGATTCCGGCGATCTTATGCTCACCCCGGAGTACAGTATGCATGAGGTGACGGTTTCCGGCGTGATGATGTATCTGGGATGGCCCTATTATGGCTGGTCAGCGGGCTATGATACCTACTACAGGGCGGATATGGCCGTAAAAATGTATACGACAGCGGACAGGGACGAGCTTATGCGCACTGTGGAGCAGGAGGGAATCACTTATATTCTGTTTGAGGAAGGAATGGAATTTGAACAGCATCCCTGCAGGGAGGATGTGATTGCGGAGTGTTATCCGCTGGTTTATCAATCGGAGGATGGGAGAATACGAATTTATGAAACATGATTGTCTGTATATTATCATGCCGGCTTACAATGAGGAGGCAAACATTGAGAGTGTGATTCAGCAGTGGCACCCGGTGGCGGAGAAGGCGGGCGGAGACAGCCGTCTGGTGATTCTCAACGACGGGAGCCGGGACAGGACCTGGGAGAGGATCCAGGCCTGTGAGAAAAAGTATTCCAGGCTGATTGGCATCAATAAACCCAATGAGGGACACGGCGCTACCGTATTAAGAGGGTACCGTTACGCCATAGAGTCCGGAGCGGATTACATTTTTCAGACGGATTCCGACGGACAGACCAGGCCGGAGGAATTTGGGAAGTTCTGGGTGAACAGGGAAAAGTGCGGACTTCTCATCGGATACCGGAAGGGGCGCAGGGACGGACTGTCGAGGCTGTTTGTCACCAGAGTGCTCCGCCTTGTACTCCTCGCCTCCTTCGGCGTGTGGGTGAAGGACGCCAATACCCCCTATCGTCTGATGAAGGCTTCCCAGCTGAAAAAAGTGCTGAAACGTATTCCGGAGGGATTTTTTCTCTCGAATGTGCTCATGACGGTGATTTATGAGAAGCATCATCTGAATGTGGTGTATTATCCCATTACGTTTTTGCCGAGGCAGGGCGGAAAAAATTCCATTAACCTGAAGAAGATTGTGGGAATCGGAAAGAATTCATGGGCAGATTTCAGAAAGCTGAGAAAGACGATCTGAGATACGCTGCTGAGAAAATGGGGAAGCTGCGGTGATGAGGACTGGCTTCCCGGGGAGGACTTGAGATGAAAAAAATATTGCTGGGAGGGATTCCGGCGATTGCTCTCGTATGCGCGTCGGTATTCCTTCTGCAGGGAGATGTGTGGATTTTCTGGATCTGGTATCTGCTGGCCGGGCTTCTGGGACTGGCCGCCATGCCGCTGACGGGAAGGCTGTTTCAGAGCTTTGACGACAGGGGCTGGATGTTTTCCAAGGTTCTGGCCATAGCCGGCGCAGGTTTTTTCACCTGGTGGCTGGTATCGGCAAAGATTCTTAAATTTACCGGTATAAGCTGCATCGCGGTTACCGGCTTTTGCGTGATTCTCTGCGCGGTCTGGTACGTATCGGAGATAAGGAAGAAAGGAGAAGCAGAGTGCCTGCCGCTGGCCCATCCGGGACTGGTGTTCTGGGAGGAACTTCTCTTTTTTGCCGTGTTTCTCATATGGACGTATTTTGCCGGATTTCATCCGGCAGCCTACGGTACGGAGAAATTTATGGATTATGGCTTTATGGAGGCCATGATGCGCAGTACGGAACTTCCTGCCAGGGATCTCTGGTATTCTCAGGGACATATCAACTACTATTACGGAGGTCAGTATTTTGCGGTGTTTCTCACGAAGCTTTCCGGCGGAAAGGTGGAGGACACCTACAATCTTATGAGGACCTTCGTGGCAGCCCTGGCTTTTGCCCTGCCCTTTTCACTGGTATATCAGATGACCAGAGATAAAATGGGAGGGCTGGTGCGCGGGGGAAGAAAATGGGTTCCGGCCGCCTCAGGTCTTATCGGAGGAGCAGCGGTATCTGTAGCGGGGAACATGCATTATGTGATCTACGGGGTGATCCTTCCGCTGATCCACAGATGGAGAGGGGAGGAGACAACGGATTACTGGTTTCCGGACGCCACCCGGTACATCGGGTTCAATCCGGATGTGGAGGACAAGACCATTCATGAATTTCCCTGCTATTCCTTCGTACTGGGGGATCTTCACGCCCATGTGGTGAATATCATGTTTGTGCTGCTTCTCATCGGACTGCTTTACGCCTGGACAAGAGTAGTGAGAAAGAATGGGGAGAGATGGAAGGATGAGCGTCATGTTCTGCGAAGGAGTCTGACCATGCCTCATCTGATCCTTGTGAGTGTTCTTTTGGGAATGTTTCAGTGGACCAATTACTGGGATTTTGTGATCTACTATGTAGTCACCGGAGGAACTGTGGTATTCGCCAATGTGGTTCTGTTCCGGGGAAAATTTCCGGAGATTCTTCGGGTGACGGCCGCTCAGGCAGTGGAGGTGATGGTCATTGCCTTCGCAGTGATCATTCCCTTTAATATGCAGTTTGAGACCATGGTGCAGGGAGTGGCTCTGGCGCAGCACCATTCTCTGCCTCATCAGCTGCTGGTTCTCTGGGGGCTACCTGTCATGATAACCCTGCTGTTTCTCATTACCGTGCTGGGGGAGAGGCGGCGGCAGCTGAAAAAGAGAAGTCTGTACCGTGTTATGAAGGAAACGGCCGCGCCGGATCTGTTCGGCGTGGTGCTGGGACTGTGCGCCATGGGACTTGTGCTCATCCCGGAACTGGTTTATGTGAGGGATATTTACGAAAACGGAAATGCCAGAGCCAATACCATGTTCAAGCTCACCTACCAGGCGTATATCATGTTCGGCATTCTGATGGGGTACGCCATCTGCAGAATGCTGATGATCTCCAGGAAAATGCTGGTGAAGCTTGTGACGGTGGCAGGTCTGTTCCTTCTGGTGTGGACCTGCGGATATTTTGGAAAGAGTGTGAAGTCCTGGTTCGGAAATGTATCTGACAGGAATCTGTATCAGGGGCTTGACGCTGCTGCCTTTCTGGAGACGGATTTTCCTCAGGATGCCTCCGCCATTCGATGGCTGAAGGAGAACGTGGAGGGCTCGCCGGTAGTGCTGGAGGCCAACGGGGACAGTTATACGGGATTCGAGAGAGTATCCGCTATGACGGGTCTCCCCACGGTGCTGGGCTGGTATGTGCACGAGTGGCTGTGGAGAAACGATGTGGGGGATCTGAATGCGAAAAGCGGCGATGTGGAGACGATTTATACATCCGCGGATGAGAATCTTGTGAGAACGCTTGTGCGGCTGTATGATGTGGAATATATTTTCGTGGGCAGCAAGGAATGGGAGAAATACGGAGACCGTCTGAACGGCGAGCTTCTGGGACGTCTTGGGACGGAAGTGTTCCGGGATGCAGAGACGGGCGTGTATATTCTCAAGGTGGCATGAAACTGTTTTCATATTTCTGCGATGAAGGAGGAGCCAACTAGACACTAAGGCGTGTCTGTAAGTCAGATAATAAAGTAGCTTTGAAAAGCGAATAAGTCTGTCGA
>CANQUG010000076.1 GCA_947626985.1 uncultured Lachnospiraceae bacterium
AGCCTCCGCCGCTGCCCGACCGCACACAGGCAGCCTCCGCCGCAGCCCGTGAAAAAAGGAGATTACCGAAGCAATCCCCTCTGCTTTTTCTTCCGTTAGTCTGATCTGTTTTCATACGATCGCCGACTCTGTTTCCACGCAACCCCAAAACCGTTTCCACGCGATCCCCAAACCGTTTTAAATGCACGCCGGATTCCCTCCATGTTTCCCGCCGCGCATTCAGGCGGGCGCTGCGTCCGGCTGAATTTTTTAAGAATCCTTACTTCAGCAGCTCGTCCAGTTCCTGTTCCAGCTCGTTTATCTTCTCCTCATGAGCCTTTTTCTGCTCCTGCAGTTCCTGTTCCAGTTCCCTGATCTTTTCCTCGTCTGCCTTTTTTTGCTCCTGCAGTCCCTGCACCTGTTCTTTTATCTTCTCCTCATGAGTTTTTTTCTGCTCCTGCAGCTCCTGCTCCAGTTCCCTGATCTTTTCCTCGTCTGCCTTTTTTTGCTCCTGCAGTTCCTGCTCCAGTTCTTTTACCTTTTCTTCCTGGATCTTCTTCTGCTCCTGCAGCTCCTGTTCCAGCTCCTTTATCTTCTCCTCGTGAGTTTTTTTCTGTTCCTGCAGCTCCTGTTCTTTTTTCTGTGCGTCCTCAATCTGCATGCGCAGAGCAATCAGCTCGTGCTTCAGCTCGTACATCTCCTGATCCTTCTGCTGGAGATCCTGCTCGAAGACTTCCGCCTGGCGCTTCGCCTTAAAATAATCGTCCGTGATATTCAGGCTCAGGAGCATATGCTTCGTCTCCATGGGCTGCCGGGAATATCCGGGCGTTTCGCTGAGCTCTCCGATTTTATTATTCATGTAGGATGCCACCTTCTGGAAATACTCCTCCGATTCAAAGCCACCCAGAGTAATGATTTTCCCTCCGATCACAACCTGCGCCGTATTTTTGACCGCCATGTTAAGCCTCCCCTTATCTTACTGTTCTCCCTGGAATCTGCGGAAAAAAAACGCGACCTGCATCCTTCCGCCGTTTCCTGTCCGTCAGCCGGCGTCCCCTGTCCGGCTGTCTCATCCTCTGCTCTTCATTATAATCGAAAACCCCGGAAAAGTATAGGATTTTTTCTTAAAACAACTCCAACTCCGTCATACCGGCAGTTCATACCCCATATGGGAATACGCCAGGGGCGAGGCCATTCTTCCTCTGGGCGTGCGGTTAATAAATCCGTTCTGGAGAAGATAGGGCTCATAAACGTCCTCCAGAGTCCCTGCGTCCTCCCCGATGGCCGCCGCCAGAGTTTCCGCGCCCACCGGACCGCCCCGGAAATTTACAATGATGGTTTTTAAGATCCGCCGGTCGATTTTGTCAAGACCATACTGGTCCACCTCCAGAAGATCCAGGGCAAAGGAAGCCACCTCGCTGTTGATGGCTCCGTCGTACTTCACCTGGGCAAAATCCCGCACCCGTTTTAGCAGGCGGTTGGCCAGACGGGGGGTTCCTCTGGAGCGCCTGGCGATCTCCGCCGCTCCCTGAAGGTCGATCTCCACCCCCAGAACCTGAGCCGAACGGAGAACAATGGTCTGAAGCTCCTTCTGATTATAAAACTCCAGATGCTGGGTAACGCCGAAACGATCCCTCAGGGGAGCCGAGAGAAGTCCGGCCCTGGTGGTGGCCCCCACCAGAGTAAATCTGGGCAGGTCCAGCCGGATGGAACGGGCGGAAGCTCCCTTGCCGATCATGATGTCGATGGCAAAATCCTCCATAGCCGGATAGAGAACCTCCTCCACCTGGCGGTTCAGGCGGTGAATCTCATCCACAAAGAGGACGTCCCCCTCCTGAAGATTATTCAGAATCGCCGCCATCTCCCCCGGCTTCTCAATGGCCGGACCGGAGGTGACCTTCATGTGGACGCCCATCTCATTGGCAATGATGCCGGAAAGGGTGGTCTTTCCCAGTCCCGGCGGGCCGTAAAACAGTACGTGGTCCAGCGGGTCATGGCGCTGTTTGGCCGCCTCGATATAGACCTTCAGCGTGCTTTTCGTTTTTTCCTGTCCGATATATTCTTCCAGCGTCTGAGGACGGAGAGTCCCCTCCAGGGTAAAATCCTCCTCGGTTACGTCGGTGGCAATCACTCTTTTCTCCATACAAAACTCCGATATTCTCTGCTTCCTCGATAATAATTTATTTTCTCTGCCATGAAAGGCCTACATATTTTTCAGGGCAGCCTTTAAAATAGCCTCCACATCGTCCAGCGGCACATCCTTCACCTGGCGCACGGCCCGGAGAGCGTCCGTACTGCTGTAGCCCAGAGCAATCAGCGCTTCCGCCGCTTCCCGTCTCTCGTCCCGAAGGTCTCCTGCACTCTCCGCCATCAGCTGTTCCTCCTGATGAGCCAGCTTCAGCTCAAAGGCGTCCTCCAGCTTCAGCTTGTCCTTCAATTCCAGGATCATTTTCTGAGCCGTCTTCTTCCCGATCCCCGGCGCTTTGGAGATAGTCTTCACGTCGTCGGACAGCACGGCGAACCGGAGTTCATCCGCGGTAATCCCGGACAGCACGCCGATGGCTCCTTTTGGGCCGATGCCGCTCACCCCCAGAAGGAGCTTAAACACGTTCAGGTCATCCTTTGCCAGAAAACCGTAGAGCTGCATGGCGTCCTCCCGCACATGAAAGAAGGTATGGAGCTTCACCTCCATCCCCATAGTCATCCGGTTCAGATCCCCCGACGGCATAAAGACTTCATAACCGATATTTCCTGATTCCACAATGACGGAGGATTCCGTGAGATCCGCCACAGTTCCGCGTATAAATGCTATCATATCCTGCTCCTGTCTGTCATTCTGTTTCTGATCGTCTTCCATAGTAGCACATCGCTTCCGAAAAAGCAATCACCACGATATCAAGGCGCAGTCAAGTACAGTCAGGCTGCAGTCAAGTGCAGCCACCCGGCAGTCAAGTTCAGTCACCCATCAGTCAAGTGCAACCACCCGGCCGTCAAGTCCAGCCATCCGACAGTCAAGTGCAACTACCCGACTGTCAAGTTCAGTTACCCGGCCACTGCATCGATGGAAAGCCCGTCGCTTCCCTCATCACCGCTTTCTTCCGGAGCCACAGCCTCAATGACAACCCGGTTGGGCAGGCACACGATGGTTCCACCGCGTGAGTCCACGGCGTTCTGCTTCATGCAGAGATGATCCGGGCAGTCCGCCTGAATCATTTTCACTTTTCCGCCGGAAATCCTGCACACATTCGTATCCCCTATGGCGATCTCCTGGTCCTCCCCGAGGGAATAGATTCCGTACACTTCCCCATCCACCGTAATCTGAATCATGGAATTGTCCCGGGGGGCAAACAGCACCCATGCCATCCACATGACAGCGGCCAGGAGCAGAACGCTCCCGGCCAGAATAACATCCTTTTTTTTCATTTTAGAATACCCCTGCCCATGCTGCCTTTCTATATCGTCTTTGAAATATGGGAGTGCGAAGAGAATCGGCATACACTACACTGATGCTGTCTGTCCATACCGTCTCTGAAACCTTCCCTCATATCCGGACGCGCCATACGGCATCCCGCCTGTAAACATTCCCGCATACCCGACATCATATGCCCCCCGCCTGCAAAGAGTCAGGAGAGAATAATCCCTCTCGGGCAGGCCTCCGCACAGGCGCCGCAGCCGGTACACTTCTCATAATCGATATGAGCGCAGAAATCCGTAACGGTAACAGCTCCGTTCTCGCAGGTCTTTTCACACTTCTTACAGCCGATGCAGCCCACCTCGCAGGCGGCGGTAACGGCCTTGCCTTTCGCTTTCGAGCTGCAGCCCACGAATACCAGCTGCTCATAGGGAACCAGCTCGATCAGGTGCCGCGGACATTTCGCCACGCATTTGCCGCAGGCCCTGCAGGCCTCCCGGTCCACCTCCGCCACGCCGTTCACAATATGAATGGCGTCGAAGGGGCAGGCCTTCACGCAGCTTCCAGAGCCCAGACAGCCGTAGCTGCAGGCCTTCGGGCCGCCGCCGGGAATAAAGGACAGCATTTCGCAGTCCTCCACGCCGGTATAGTCAAAATTGTTCTTCGTCTTCTCACAGGTCCCCACACATTTTACAAACGCCACCTTACGTGCGGTTTCCACCACTTCCTGTCCCATGATCCCGGCTATGATCTTTCCCACAGGCTCCCCGCCCACGGGACAGCCGTTCACAGGCGCTTCCCCTTTTGCAATGGCGGCAGCCAGACCGTCGCAGCCCGGAAAACCGCATCCGCCGCAGTTATTTCCCGGAAGGGCTTCTCTCACAGCCACCTCCCGCTCGTCCACCTCCACCGCGAATTTATTTCCCGCGATTCCCAGGAACACACCGATAAAGAGACCTACGGCGGCGACTACCACAGTCGCCAGGATAATTGCTCCAACGTTCATTTTCCCGCCTCCTTATATCAGTCCAGAAAATCCGAAGAAGGCGATCGCCATCAGGCCTGCCGTAAGAAGCACGATGGGGAATCCCTGGAAGGACTTCGGAATATCATTGTACTCAATCTTTTCACGGATGCCGGCCATCAGGACGATGGATACCGTGAATCCCACAGCGGTTGCAAATCCGTTCACTGTTCCCTGAAGAAGATTATATTCCTTCTGCACATTCAGAAGAGCCACGCCCAGAACCGCGCAGTTGGTGGTGATCAGCGGCAGATACACGCCCAGGGCCTGATAGAGGGAGGGCATGGATTTTTTCAGGAACATCTCCACAAACTGCACCAGGGCCGCAATGATCAGAATGAACACAATGGTCTGCAAATACTCCAGCCCCGTGGGAACCAGAATAAACTGATAGATCAGCCCGGTGACAAAGGAGGACAGGGTAATTACAAAGATTACCGCGCCGCCCATACCCGCCGCCGTCTCGATCTTTTTGGAAACCCCCAGGAAGGGACAGAGTCCCAGGAACTGACTGAGGACCACATTGTTCACCAAGGCGGAGCCGATGGCAATGATCAGTAATTCTTTCATCGTATGCTACCCCCTTTTCCCTTTACACATGCTGTTTCCGCAGGACGCGCAGGCGCCGCCGCAGGAATCCGGATTGCTGGGATCGATGCCCCTTTTGGCCGCGCCAAGTTTAAACCTGTTCTGCAGAGCGGAGAGGAAGGCCAGCACAAAGAAGGCTCCCGGCGCCAGAATAAAGATGGTAATGGGCTCATAACCCATTTTTCCCGACGCGGAATCCGCCAGGGGAAGAATCTGGAAGCCGAATATCTGACCGGCCCCGATCAGCTCTCTCACCAGACCGATGCAGGTGATGCTCAGAGTAAATCCAAGGCCCATTCCGATACCGTCGAAGAGGGACGGAATAGGGGGATTTTTGGACGCGTAGGCTTCCGCGCGCCCCAGAATGATGCAGTTCACCACGATCAGCGGAATATAAATGCCCAGTGCGGAATAAAGACTGGGAATAAAGCCCTCCAGCAGCATCTGCACGATGGTTACGAAGGAAGCCACGACCACGATAAACGCCGGCATACGCACTCTGTCCGGAATAAAATTCCGCAGCATGGAGATCAGCAGATTGGACGCCGCCAGCACCACCGTGGTGGTCAGCCCCATGCCGATACCATTGATGGCGGAGGTGGTCACCGCAAGGGTGGGACACATGCCCAGCATCAGCACAAACGTGGGATTCTCCTTCAGGATGCCGTTTACGAGACGTTCCTTCGGAGTATTTTTTATCAGATCACTCATTCCAGATTCCCTCCTTCCACATAGCGGAACGCCCACAGGCCGGCGTTCACGCCGTTGGTCATGGCGTTGGTGGTAACGGTGGCGCCGCTGAGCGCGTCGATCTGGTTGTCCGCCGCGGCGCCGTTTTTCGTATATTCAAAGGACTCCACCTGTTTATTCTTAAACTGATTCTTAAAATCATCGGTGGTGGCCCGCATGCCAAGGCCGGCGGTCTCACCGATGGAAAGGATGGAAATGCCGTTCAGGGTCCCGTCCGACTGAACGCCCACGGCAAACTGGATGTCCCCGCCGTAGCCCTCAGAGGTGGTGACGGTAAAGGCGTATCCCAGAACATTTCCGGAACCGTCCTGCGCTTCCATCACCTCGTCGATATCCTGAGCGCCGAAGCCGTCCGCCGCAAGAGCCGAATCCATGGTCTCCGCCTGCTCCTCCGTGAGCTCCACCTGCCCGAAGGAAGCCGCGTCCTCGAACACCGCCGCGTAAGCCTCCTCCTTGGCCTTTTTCTGCTGTTCCGCGATGGGAACTGCCGTGATATCCTGCACGAAGCCCAGAGCAAGCCCTGCCGCCAGAGTGATCAGGGTAATGGCGATGGTATCTTTTACAATGGTATTCTTCATGCTTTTTTGCCTCCTTTCCCGAAAGCAGTGGGAAGAGTTACCCGCTCAATAAGGGGAACCAGAAGGTTGCAGAAGATGATCGCGTAGGAAACACCCTCCGCGGAGCCTCCGAAGAGACGGAACACCGCCGTCACGATACCCAGGGCACAGCCGTACACCAGCTGACCTTTGGGCGTGATGGGCGTCGTCACGTAGTCTGTGGCCATGAACCAGGCTCCCAGCATCAGTCCTCCGCCGAAGAGATGGCTGAGCAGATAGCCTCCGCTGAATCCCATCCCGGAGAACAGCATATAGAAGATCACAAAAACCGTAAAACTGCCGATGTATGTAAGCGGAATCTTCAGATCGATCACCTTGAAGGCCAGAAGGATTCCCGCGCCGATGAGAATGGCAAGAGCCGAGGTCTCACCAATGGTTCCCTGCACATTCCCCAGGAAAAGGTTCCATACGGACACCGAGCCTTCCGTAAATCCCTGAGCCTTTAAAGCAGCCAGAGGGGTAGCTCCGGTCACGGCGTCCACAACGCCCTTAAATCCCTCCGGAACGGCGAAATTCGTCATCCTTCCCGCAAAGGAGATCATCAGGAAGCACCTGCCCGCCAGGGCGGGATTCATAAAGTTCTGTCCCAGTCCTCCGAACAGCTGCTTCACCACGATGATGGCGAAGGCGCTGCCCAGCGCCGGCATCCACAGAGGAATCATGGGCGGCATATTCAGGGCCAGAAGGAGTCCTGTCACCACTGCGCTGAAATCCGTCACCGTATTTTTCTTATGCATAAAATGGTCATACAGCCACTCGCAGCCCACGCTGGAAACCACGGAGACCACGATCACAAGAAGGGCTCTCAGACCGAAATTCCAGATTCCGAACAGGCTGGCCGGCAAAAGCGCTATGACCACCAGCTGCATGAGTCTGCTGGTCGTCATCCTGTCCCGCACATGGGGATTGGACGAAACATGTAACATCTGATCCACGATAACTCCCCCCTTCTATTTCTTCCTGCGGCTGGCCAGAACCATCTTCCGCATGGATTTGATACTCTGTGTCAGCGGACGCTTGGCCGGACACACATAGCTGCAGCAGCCGCACTCGCAGCACTCCATCCCGTCGTACTTCTGGAAATTCTCCATATCTCCGTGAAGGGCAAAGGTAGCCAGACGGGCAGGAAGCACATGGCCGGGACAGACGCTGACGCACCGTCCGCAGTTGATGCAGGCCGTCTCCACAGCCTGGGAAACCTCATCCCTGCTGAGGCAGAGAAACGCCGATGTGGTCTTCACACAGGGAACGTCCAGCTGATACAGGGCAAAGCCCATCATGGGACCGCCGGAAATAATCTTCGCCGCGTTTCCTTTAAGACCGCCCGCCGCGTCAATGAGCTCCCGCATATTGGTCCCGGTGAGCACAGTGAAATTTTTCGGCTCCCTGACGGCGTCTCCCGTCACGGTGACGATCCGGCTGGTCACAGGCAGCCCCTGCACCACCGCCTGATAGATGGCGGTCACCGTATCCACATTGTCCACCACGCAGCCCACGTCCGCCGGAAGCATGGAGGAATTGATCTCCCTGCCTGTGACAGCGTAAATGAGGGTACGCTCGCCTCCCTGGGGATATTTGGTCATCAGCTCCTTCACCTCGATGTTGGGCAGATCCCGCACCAGACCCTTCATCTTCTCAATACAGTCCGGCTTATTGTCCTCGATGCAGATACATCCCTTCGCATTCTCGAAGAGACGAAGAATCACCTGAAGCCCGCCCACTACCTTCTCCGGTTCCTCCAGCATTCTCCGGTAATCACTGGTAAGGTAGGGCTCGCACTCCGCGCCGTTTACCAGAACATACTCGATGCTGGAAGGGTTCTTGGGGGAGAGCTTCACATGAGTGGGGAAGCCGGCCCCTCCCATGCCTACCACGCCGCCCTCCTGAATCCGCTTCAGAATTTCCTCCCTTGAGAGATCCTCCAGTCTGGCGGGAACAAATTCCACCGACTCATACTGCTGATCATTTTCCACAATAATGGCATTCGCCATGGTACCCGCAGCTGTGAGGCGCGGTTCCATCCCCTTTACTGTCCCGGAAACGGAGGCATGAACGGGCGCGGAGACAAATCCCCCCGCATCCGCGATCTTCTGCCCTGCCAGTACCCGGTCTCCCTTTTTCACAAGAGGAACCGCAGGGGCTCCGATGTGCTGGGAAAGGGGGTACACCATTTCACCTTTGGGAAAGTATTGTTCAATAGGGTAGCCTTTGGACAGCTCTTTGCCATCGTAGGGATGGATTCCGCCTTTAAAGGTTAAAAGTCCCATTGTATCGATTCCCTCCTTTTTTCATTCAGGTCCGCACCGGACCATTTTTGCATACAGTCCGCACAGTATCTGCCAGCCGGAAAAATTTTCCAAAAAAAATCCCTTTTCACTGACAAATTTCAGATATGCATCTTATTCTCAGTAATTATACTATACCTTATTTTTTTCAAAAAAGCACTACCAAATTGTCGAAATGTTGTGTATAATTCAATACAATCAGGAAAGGAAAAACGTTAACATGATTGTTAAAAAAATGCCGAATTTACAAGGGTTTCCAGCCCTTGAAACCGTTAAAAAATTATCGCTTCGCGCAGGAAAATTTTCAGAATTTTCTCCGATTTTTTACGATATTGAGACCACCGGACTGTCCAGAACCACCTCCTTCGTTTACCTTATCGGAGCGGTGACCTTCGAGGAAAACAGCTGGAATCTGCGGCAGTGGTTTGCCCGGACCAGAGAGGAGGAGGAAGAAATCCTCACAGCCTTCGGAGAACTTCTGACCCATTACAGCTGCACCATCCAGTACAACGGCGACAGCTTCGACCAGCCCTTCCTCATCTCCCGGTACGCGTACCACAGCCTGAAAGATCCCTTTGGCCGGCTGCCCTCCATCGACCTGTACCGGCACCTCAGATGCTGCCGGGAGCTCTTCTGTCTCCCCCGGATGAAACAGCCGGACCTGGAAGCAATGATGCACATGCCGCCCCGGAAATACTGCGACGGCCGGAAAGAAATCCAATACTACAGAGAATACGCAAAAAATCCTCTGCCCCAGACACTGGAAGAATTACTCGGCCACAACAGAGAGGATCTGGAGGGGCTGATGCAGATCTTCCGCCTGCTCTCCTGCCTGGCCCTCTTCCAGGGAGATTTCCGCCCCATTGACACTGTCTTCCGCCAGGAGGAACTCCTGGCCCGTCTGGAACTGCCTGAGGAACTTCCCACCGACATTTCCATGAATCTGCCCGGTTTCCATCTCCGCGGCACAAAAAAAGAAATCCGCCTTCTCATCTCTGCAAAATGCGGAAAACTGCGGCGTTTTTATGAAAATTACAAAGACTACGTCTACCTGCCCGCGGAGGACATGGCCATCCCCAAGACGCTCTGCACCTATATGGAAAAAAGCCTGTACACCCCGGCCAGAAAGGAGACCTGCTACACCTGGTTCCCGGTCAGCGAACGCTTCCTCAAAGATCCCGGGCAGCAGAAAGAATATTTCAAAAGCATACTGAACTATTACCTGAAGAAATAGAATTCCTGCAGCAATACGCCAAAGGAATTTTCAGAACAAAACTCACGTCAGCCTCTGCAGAACATCCAGTGCACAACCGTAAAACTCTGCAGAACGGCGCAGACAACTGTCAAACCCTGTATTACAACCAGCAGACAGACGCCAAACTTTGCATCATAATCAAAAGACAACCGTAAAACTCTGCATCACAACCAGCACACTACCATAAATTTTTCCATCACACCCAGCTGACTGCCGTAAATTTTTCTATCACTGCCAGTGCACAGCTGTCAGGACTGCGCTTCCTGTCGGACGGACGTTTTAAGAGCGGTTTTAGCGGAGACGAAATCCAGCGCTTACGGAGACTTAGGCGCGACGGCTCTCCGGAGCGTCTTAGTCGAAGTTAGCGATTAGTTCGCCGGAGCGTTGCTCTGTCCTACGACAGGAAGCGCAGTCCTGACAGCGTACGTCGTCTATCCAGCGCACATCGTCTATCCAGCATACGTCGTCTATCCAATGTACGTCATCTATCCAGCTTACATCTATCCGCATACCTCTGTATACCTCCCCGACACCAGCGCCAGATGCTGCCAACTACATCCTGACAGCATCGTATATATAAAAAAGACAACAAAAAAGGGATACTGCATCAGGCAATATCCCTCTTTTCATCCTGTCAAAACCGCAACAAATCACTCTTTACTTTATTTGTTACTACTCTTTATTCCGCGTCCCCTGCAGGAGCCTCCTCCTGATTCTGAGGAACGACCGCTTCCAGAACCTTCATGCTCAGGCTGATCTTCTTATCCTCGCCGTTAAAATCCACTACCTTGGCGGAAATCTGCTGACCGATGGAAAGAACATCTGACGGCTTCGCAACATGCTCTCTGGAAATCTGAGATACATGAAGAAGAGCATCAATACCGGGAGCCAGTTCCACGAACGCACCGAAATCGGTCATACGTGCAACACGTCCCTGAACAATATTACCCACAGCAAACTTCTCGGCAGCGGTAAGCCATGGATTTTCCTCCGGGAACTTCAGAGAAAGAGCGATCTTATCTCCGTTAATCTCCTTGATGAGAACCTTCAGCTCCTCACCTACAGTGAAGACCTTCCTGGGATTCTCAACTCTTCCCCAGGACATCTCGGAAATGTGAAGAAGACCGTCTGCACCGCCCAGATCCACAAATGCGCCGAAATCGGTCACATTCTTCACAATACCGGTAACGGTATCGCCTGCATGGATCCTCTCCATAAGGGCTTTCTGTTTTTCGGCCTTTTCCGCAAGAAGAAGCTGCTTGCGGTTACCGATGATACGGCGTCTTCTGGGATTAAACTCAGTGATCACAAACTGGATCTCCTGATTCGCATACTTGGTAAGATCTCTCTCATAAGTATCAGAAACAAGACTGGCAGGGATAAAGACTCTCGTTTCCTCAACGCTTACACAAAGGCCGCCGTCCAGAACCTGCGTAACAGGAGCCGTCAAAACCTCCTGTGTCTCAAAGGCTTCCTCCAGACGCTTATTTCCTTTTTCTGCAGCGAGTCTCTTGTAGGTTAAGATTACCTGACCTTCTCCGTCATTCACCTTCAGCACCTTCGCTTCCATGGTGTCGCCGGGATGTACCACATCGGCAAGGACAACGCTGGAGTCATTGGTATACTCATTCTTGGCAATGATTCCGTCCGCCTTGTACCCGATGTTCAGGATGATCTCGTCATCTTTTACATCAATGACCGTACCCTTTACGATTTCTCCGTTTCTGATGGTTTTTACAGAGTTTTCCAACATCTGTTCAAAACTTAATTCTGACATGCTCTTGAACCTCCTCAATAATTTTCTTTGGGGTGGAAGCCCCTGCTGTAATACCTACAAAACTACTGTGTTGGAACATTTCAGAATCCAAGTCAACAGGTGTTTGTATATAGTAAGTATTTCCACATTCCCTTTTACATATTTCAAACAGCTTTTGAGTATTGGAACTGTGCCTGCCGCCGATCACAAGCATGGTGTCCGCCTCTCCGGCCAGGTTTTGCGCTTCCTTCTGCCGCTCCTCCGTGGCATTGCATATTGTATTTAAAACATACATTCCACTCACAGCATTATTATCATACATCTTTTTTTCAAGAATTTCAACTAATTCTTGAAATTTGTTGTAATTAAATGTCGTCTGGGAAACGACACATAAAGATTTTCCTGTTTCGGGGCGAAAATTCTCCAATTGTGCCCCATCGGACACCACGGTGCAGGGTCCCCGGCACCATCCGCAGATTCCCTTCACTTCCGGATGGGAGGGATCCCCGGTGATGAGGATATGCTTTCCGGCCTCGCTCTCCTTCTCCACCACCCTGTGAATCTTCAGGACAAAGGGACAGGTCACATCCACAAAGGGAAGCTTCCGTTCCTTCAGCTTTTCATAAATCTGCCGGCCCACTCCGTGGGAGCGTATCACCACCGTTCCTTCCGACAGATGCTCCAGTTCTTCCTCCGAGATGACCTTTACGCCCTTCTCCTCCAGGTCCTTCACCACTTCCTCATTGTGGATGATGGGACCGAGGGTATAGATGGGAGATACCCCTGCGCCGATCAGCTCGTACACCTTATCCACCGCCCGCTTCACGCCGAAGCAGAAGCCGGCAGTCTCCGCAACCTTGACTTTCATCCAATCCTCCGGATTTTCCTGTTTTTTTCTCCAAAGAGCCTTTTGTGGCTTACACCGAACCGCCTGTTCCCGTCTTCTCTCGAAAGATCCGCAGCAGCTCCGCCGTCACTTCTTCTATGGTCATATTGGAAGAATCCACCAGAACGGCGTCCTCCGCCTGACGAAGAGGAGAAATCTCCCGGTTCATATCCCTCAGGTCCCTCTCCTCGATCTCCCGCCGGATCTCCTCCGGATCACAGGACTCTCCCTTCTCCTTCAGCTCCAGATAACGGCGGTGCGCCCTGGCTTCGGAACTAGCCGTGAGATAAATCTTCACATCCGCTCCGGGCAGCACCGTAGTGCCGATATCCCTTCCGTCCATCACCACGCTCTGCGCCGCCGCCAGATTTCTCTGGAGGGACAGCAGTTTTTCCCGGACGGCGGGATTGGCAGCGCCCACCGAAGCCATGCGGCTTACCTCCTCCGTGCGGAGGCAGGAAGTCACATCCTCTCCGTTTAGCAGAACAATCTGCTCTCCACCCCTGTAGGTAATGGATACCTCAGCGCTGCGGCAGGCCGAAGCGACAGCCTCACTGTCCCCTCCGTCCGCCCCCTTCCTGAGAAGATGCAGGGCGATGGCCCGGTACATGGCGCCGGTGTCCACATAAATGAACTGAAGCTCTCTGGCTATGTTTTTCGCAATGGTACTTTTGCCCGCTCCGGCCGGACCATCGATGGCAATATTATATATCATCAGTTTCCTCCTTCTGAATCCCCCCGCCCGCGGCTTCACTCCTTCCCGCTGGCAGCCATGGCGGCCAGATATGCCGTGGACCAGGCGATCTGCAGATTATATCCTCCCGTCAGAGCATCCACATCCAGAACCTCGCCGATAAAGTACAGATTCTTCACAATCCTGGATTCCATGGTTCCCGGATAAATGTCCTTCACGGACACGCCGCCCCGGGTAACCACCGCCTCATTAAAGGAGCCCGTTCCTGTAATGGTAAAGGGAAACGCCTTCACAAGCGCTCCGAACGCCTGCCGTTCCTCCCTGGTAATCTCATGGATCACCTTCTCCGGGGGAATTCCTCCCAGCTCCAGCATCACGGGAGTAAGGGAAGAGGGGAACAGCACGCCGATGACATTTTTAAACTGCCTGTTGGGTCCGCTCTCAAACTCCCGGAGGATCCGGTCATCCAGCTGTTCCGGACTTAAGGCCGGCTTCAGATCCAGATACGCCCTCAGTTCTCCGCCCTTCAGATGCTTCCCGAGAGAAGCGCTGGCGGAAAGGATCATGGGCCCCGTCACTCCGGAATGTGTGAACATCATCTCCCCGAAATCCTCGTAGAGAATCTTCTTTTCTTTTTTTATAGTCAGCCCCGCATTCCGCAGGGACAGCCCCTGCATGCGGCCGATGTATTCCTCCTTTACCTGAAGCGGAACCAGAGATGGACCGGTCTCCGCCAGCCGGTGTCCTGTTTCCCGCCCAAAGCGGTAACCGTCCCCGGTGGAACCTGTAGATGGATAGGAAAGTCCTCCCGTCGCTACCATCACCGCATCTCCGTAAAGCTCTCTTCCGTCGGACAGCCTTACGCCGGAAATACGTTCCTCCGTCACCAGCAGCTCCTTCACCTCCGTGCGAAGGTGAATATGAACGCCCGCCTTCTTCATCTCCCGCTCCAGAGCGCGGATGATATCCGAGGAATGATCGGATACGGGAAACACCCGGTTCCCCCGCTCGATCTTCAGAGGAACTCCTGCCTCCTCGAAGAATTCCATCACATCCCGGTTCGTGCAGGTATAAAAAGCACTGTACAGAAACTTCCGGTTGCTCATCACTGCCTGGAACAGTTCCTCCGTCTCACAGGCATTGGTCAGATTGCACCGTCCCTTCCCCGTGATGTACAGTTTTTTTCCGGGCTTTTCATTTTTTTCCAGAAGGTGGACCTCATGCCCGTTCCTCCCCGCGTGCACTGCGGCAAACATCCCCGATGCGCCGCCCCCGACGATCAGTATCTTCTTCATGAAAGCTCCTCTGTAAATTCTTTTCAACCTTCATCATATCAGAAATAAAAAAGAAAGCAAGCCCTTTTTATTAAGATTCACGAATCTTATATCCGGCCTGCCTTCTTTTTTCATCAATTTTCCAAAACGGAAAAAACAGTTCTAATGTTCTCCATGTGCCTTTCCTTCAGAGGTACCCCTTCACAGAACATACAGGATTCTCTTTTTAATATATCCTCTGCTCCCGCCGTCCGGGGAACCACGGAAGGAAACCCGGCGGAATTATACGGGATAAGCGCCGTTTTTCGTATTAGCGACGGTCTCGTCCACCCCTGTCTTCTGCGCCTGACGATATTTGAAAAAGTCAATGGCAACCTGGGGGAACAGAGCATAGGAAAGAACGTCCTCATCCTGCTCTTTGTACTGAGCCATCTCGCTCTCCAGCTTATCCAGCTCGTTGTCCAGAAGGTCCGCAGGACGGCAGGTAATCACCTCCGCGTCTCCGATACACTTCTTCTGAACCTCGGGATTGAAGGGCTTTACGGTAGCGCCGTAGTGACCGGTCAGGATATCCTTCGTCTCCTTGGTAACCATCTTGTATCTCTCGCCCATCAGCACATTGAATACCGCCTGGGTACCAACGATCTGAGAGGAGGGAGTAACCAGAGGCGGCTCGCCCAGGTCCTTACGTACTCTGGGAACCTCCTCAAGCACTTCGTAATACTTGTCTTCCGCGTGCTGCTCCTTCAGCTGAGATGTAAGGTTGGACAGCATGCCGCCGGGCACCTGATACAGCAGGGTCTTGATGTTTACGCCCATGTTCTTGGGGTTCAGGAGGCCGCTTTCCAGAGCCTCGTCCCGGATGGGACGGAAGTAGTCCGCGATCTCAGCCAGAAGATTCTGGTCAAAGCCCGTGTCATAGGGAGTACCCTTGAAGGTTTCCACCATAACCTCCGTAGCCGGCTGGGAAGTGCCCAGAGCGAAGGGAGACATGGCGGTGTCGATGATGTCCACACCCGCTTCTACGGCCTTCAGATAGGTCATGGAAGCAACGCCGGAGGTGTAATGGGTATGCAGGTCGATGGGGATCTTCACTGCGGACTTCAGAGCGGTTACCAGCTCGGTAGCCTTGTAGGGAAGAAGAAGTCCGGCCATATCCTTGATACAGATGGAATCCGCGCCCATCTCCTCGATCTGTTTGGCAATGGTGGTCCAGTACTTCAGATCATAGGCGTCGCCCAGTGTATAGGAAAGAGCCACCTGAGCGTGAGCCTTTTCCTTGTTCGCCGCGGTTACGGCGGTCTGAAGGTTCCGGATATCGTTCAGACAGTCGAAAATACGGATAATGTCGATTCCGTTGGCTACAGATTTCTGTACAAAGTACTCTACCACGTCATCCGCGTAGGGACGATAACCCAGAATGTTCTGGCCGCGGAACAGCATCTGAAGCTTGGTGTGCTTGAAGCCGTCACGGAACTTGCGGAGTCTGTCCCAGGGATCCTCCTTCAGGAAACGAAGGGAAGCGTCGAAGGTGGCGCCGCCCCAGCACTCCACTGCATGGTAGCCTACCTTGTCCATTTTATCCACGATAGGAAGCATCTGCTCGGTGCTCATACGTGTGGCAATCAGGGACTGATGAGCATCACGCAGAATGGTTTCCATAATTTTTACAGGTTTTTTCTTTTTATCTGCCATAATGATCTCTCCTT
>CANQUG010000077.1 GCA_947626985.1 uncultured Lachnospiraceae bacterium
AAATATGGCTTGACATTTTCTTTATTCTAAAACATACTGATTCTGTAACTGCCGATCGTACTTCGCAGCTGGCGCAAGGTAACTTATGAAACAGCAGTGCAGTATAAATTTAACACTGCCGATCGTACTTCGCAGCCGGTACATGATAACTGCAAAGGAGGCCTGTGGTATGGGACGGTATCTGAATCCCGGCAATCGCGGATTTGAGAGAATTTTAAAAGGCGGATATGTAGACAAAACCGGTATGATCGATCTGATCAATAAAACGATAGATACAGCGGATAATCTGATCTGCATCAGCAGACCCCGCCGGTTCGGAAAATCCTTTGCCGCACAGATGCTGTGCGCATATTATGATGATTCCTGCGATTCCCATTCCCTGTTTGACGATAAGGAGATAGCAGGGCAGCGTGATTATGAGACATATCTGAATAAATTTCATGTCATCTATCTGGATATCACGGGCTTTATCTCTTCCCTGAAAAGAAGGGGAGGACGTATGGACGATCTGCCGGAGAACATAGTAAGGGCGGTTGCAGAGGAAGCCGCCCTCCGATATCCCGGACTGGTGAACGGGAAGAATCTCTCCGGCAGTCTTGTGGAGATTGCAGAAGCTACGGGACGCAAATTTATTTTTATCATTGACGAGTGGGACGCGGTGCTCCGGGAAGAAAAGAATAATATCAGAGCGCAGGAAGCCTATCTGAATCTTCTTCGGGAATGGTTTAAAAACGGGAATTTTACGCCTTATGCGGTGGCGGCGGCATATATGACGGGAATCCTGCCCGTAAAAAAGGACGGCTCTCAGTCCGCAATTTCCGATTTCAGGGAGTATTCCGTTCTGTATCCGGGCGGGTATGCGGCTTATACAGGCTTTACGGAGACGGAGGTAAGGGATCTGTGCCGCAGTTATGCCATGGATTTTACGGAGGCCAGGGAGTGGTACGACGGATACTATTTTGAGGAAGCGGGTTCCATTTACAATCCGTATTCCGTCATGTCCGCCATGAAAAATAAAAAATTCCGGTCCTACTGGCAGAAAACTTCGGCTGCGGAGGCGCTGCTGACTTATATTGATATGGATTACGAGGGGCTTCAGGAGGATATGGTCAGACTGATATCCGGGGAGCGCATAGAGGTGGAGATCGACGGATTTGAAAATGATTTTGCCACCTTCCGGACAAAGGATGACGTTCTCACGCTGCTGGTCCATCTGGGTTATCTGGCCTACGATGAAGGCGAGGGGACGGTAAGAATACCCAACGAGGAGGTCAGACTGGAATTTCACAAGATTCTGAAAAAGGGAGAAGGGGAAAAACTGGCTGCGCTGATCCGGAATTCCAGGAAGCTGCTGGAGGACACGATTGCGGGTAAGGAGGAGCGCGTGGCGAAAGCCATAGAAGCCCTCCGGGATTCGGAATATGCGCCCGGATATTATAACGATGAGCAGGCCCTCAGGTATGTGATCAGGTTTGCCTATATCGTTTGTGCGGATCAGTATCTGAAAATAGAGGAGATTCCGTCCGGACACGGTATTGCGGATGTGGTTTATATTCCGAAGAAACGTTCGCCATTGCCGGCAATGATCGTGGAGCTGAAGTGGAACAGGACAGCGGAGGGGGCTCTTTCCCAGATCAGGGACAGGAATTATCCGGCGGCCCTGAAGGGTTACGGGGGAGACATTCTTCTGGTTGGGGTGAATTATAATGATAAAACCAAAAAGCACAGCTGCAGGATCGAAAGAATGAAAGGATAGCGGCGAACAGAAAGCCCGTTCTCGTTTCTTTTTTACAAAATCACAAAAAACTGATGCAATATTCTCTCGTTTGTGGTATGCTTTCTTTATATCGGGATGTGGAGACAAACAATTTATGCATAATCTGCACATCTTCCGCAAAGCCGCGTCACACCCTGATCTGTACATCTGACGTCTGCGGCTGCGGTGAAAAGCTATATAGAAAAGGAGATAAGAAGCTATGAACAACAAACCTGAAATGAAAATCGGAATCGTTGCGGTGAGCAGGGACTGTTTCCCGGAGTCACTTTCCGTGAACAGACGCAAAGCGCTGGTAGAAGCCTATGCGGCCAAATACGACGCTTCCGAGATCTATGAATGTCCCATCTGTATCGTGGAGAGCGAAATACATATGGTGCAGGCTCTGGAGGATATCAAGAAGGCCGGATGCAATGCTCTGGTGGTTTACCTTGGAAACTTTGGCCCGGAAATTTCAGAGACCCTTCTGGCGAAGCATTTTGACGGCCCGAAGATGTTCGTGGCAGCAGCCGAGGAATCCGGAGACGACCTGGTACAGGGCAGAGGAGACGCTTACTGCGGAATGCTCAACGCCAGCTATAACCTGAAGCTGCGCAACGTAGGCGCTTATATTCCCGAGTACCCCGTAGGCGACGCTGAGGACTGCGCGGACATGATCCATGAGTTCCTTCCCATTGCAAGAGCAGTTTACGCCCTCAGCAATCTGAAGATCATCAGCTTTGGTCCCCGTCCTCTCAATTTCCTTGCCTGCAACGCGCCCATCAAGCAGCTGTATAACCTGGGAGTGGAGATCGAGGAGAACTCCGAGCTGGATCTTTTCGAGGCCTTTAACAATCACGCAGGCGATGAGAGAATCCCCGCTGTTGTGAAGGATATGGAGGCGGAGCTTGGCGTTGGAAACAAGAAGCCTGAAATCCTGGCCAAGCTGGCTCAGTATGAGCTGACTCTTCTGGACTGGATCGACGCCCACAAGGGCTACCGCAAATATGTGACCATCGCCGGAAAATGCTGGCCCGCATTCCAGACTCAGTTCGGATTTGTTCCCTGCTATGTAAACAGCCGTCTGGCAGCGAAGGGCATCCCGGTATCCTGCGAAGTGGATATTTACGGCGCTCTCAGCGAGTTCATCGGCACCGTTGTCAGCAATGACACCGTTACCCTTCTGGACATCAACAACACCGTTCCCAAGGATATGTTCAAGGCGGACATCGAGGGCAAATTCAACTATACCCACAAGGATACCTTCATGGGCTTCCACTGCGGAAATACCGCTTCCAGCAAGCTGTCCTCCTGTGAGATGAAGTATCAGATGATCATGGCCAGGACCCTTCCCGAGGAGGTTACCCAGGGAACTCTCGAGGGCGACATCCTTCCCGGAGAAATCACCTTCTATCGTCTGCAGAGCACCGCGGACAATAAGCTTCGGGCCTACATCGCTCAGGGCGAGATCCTTCCCGTTGCCACCCGCTCCTTCGGAGGAATCGGCATTTTCGCCATTCCGGAGATGGGACGCTTCTATCGTCACGTACTCATCGAGGGCGGATTCCCCCATCACGGTGCCGTTGCGTTCGGACACTGGGGCAAAGAGCTCTTTGAGGTATTCAAGTACATCGGCGTTCCGGTGGAGGAGATCGGATATAATCAGCCTGCAGGGGTGAGATATCCCACAGAGAATCCCTGGAAATAAATTCTGACATGACTTCGGGATAAGCTTCGGAAGGATTTTCGGAGCTTATCCCGATTGATTTAGGAGGACATATGTATTATATTGGCGTAGATCTGGGCACCTCCGCCGTAAAGCTTCTTCTCATGGAGGAGTCCGGAAAAATCTGTAATATTGTATCGAAAGAATATCCTCTGTATTTCCCCCATCCGGGCTGGTCGGAGCAGGACCCCCGGGACTGGTTCGCGCAGACCATGGAAGGCATCCGTGATCTGACTGCCGGCATTGACAGGGCGCAGGTGGCGGGCATCGGCTTCGGAGGCCAGATGCACGGTCTGGTAACTCTGGACGAGAATGATCAGGTGATCCGCCCCGCTATTTTGTGGAACGACGGCCGCACCGGGGAGGAGACGGATTACCTGAATCAGGTGATCGGCAAGGACAGGCTCTCTCAGTATACCGCGAATATCGCCTTTGCAGGCTTCACTGCGCCCAAGATCCTCTGGATGCAGAAGAACGAGCCGGAGAAATTTGCCAGGGTGAAGAAGATTATGCTTCCCAAGGATTATCTGGCGTACTGCCTGACCGGATCCTTCTGTACCGATGTTTCCGACGCCTCCGGCATGCTCCTTCTGGATGTAAGGAACCGCTGCTGGTCGAAGGAAATGCTGGAAATCTGTCATATTACGGAGGACCAGCTGCCCAGACTGTACGAGAGCTGGGAAGTGGTGGGCACTCTGAAGCCGGAGATCGCAGCGGAACTGGGACTTTCTTCCGAGGTGAAGGTGGTAGCGGGCGCCGGCGATAACGCCGCTGCGGCTGTGGGAACCGGAACAGTGGGAGACGGCCAGTGCAACATTTCTCTGGGAACATCGGGAACGATCTTTATCTCCAGCAGGGAATTCGGCGTGGACGCAAATAACGCGCTCCATTCCTTTGATCATGCCGACGGCAGCTATCATCTCATGGGCTGCATGCTCAGCGCCGCCTCCTGCAATAAGTGGTGGGCTGAGGATATCCTGCATACCAAAGATTTTGCCGCGGAGCAGAAGAATATCACCAAATTGGGTGAAAATAATGTATTTTATCTTCCCTATCTTATGGGTGAGCGCTCTCCCCATAATAATCCGGACGCAAGAGCCGTATTCTTCGGCATGTCCATGGACACTACGCGGGAGGATATGACGCAGGCTGTGCTGGAGGGCGTGGCCTTCGGCCTCCGGGATTCCCTGGAAGTGGCAAGAAGTCTGGGGATCCGCATCGACCGTACCAAGATCTGCGGCGGCGGAGCCAAAAGTCCTCTCTGGAAGACCATCATCGCCAATGTGATGAACCTCCAGGTGGACGTTCCCGAAAACGAGGAAGGTCCCTCCATGGGCGGCGCCATGCTTGCAGCCGTTGGCTGCGGCGCGTATCCTGATGTGGAAACCATCTGCAAAAAGATGGTAAAGGTGGTGGATACGGTTTCTCCCGATGAGGAACTGGTTAAGAAGTACGAAGAGAAATATCAGAAGTTTAAAAAGCTGTATCCTGCGATGAAAGAGCTGTTCTGAAAAAGATTTTGTTTTTCCGTTTTTGAAACATGTGTTTTGATAGGGAAGAATTTTTCAGATTTTGTCCGGCTCATAAAGTCGTAAGGTTTATGTGGAAAATCGGCTGAAAGCTTTATTTTGGTATGCTCCCTGTATGGCGGATAATGGAAATATCCGGAACTGCCATATGGGGAGCATATTTCTGTCTGCAGTATATTTTATCTGTGTATTTTTTGCAGCTGCTACGGCTGGATATCAAACATGGCCATCAGTTTTCTGAAGGTGTCCTGACCATCAAGGCAGGTATCTGTCAAATACCCTTTTTCATGTTCCCATTCCGAAAGACCGCGGTAATAGAAGAATTTTTTTTCATCCTCAATAATGAACGGAACGATGTTATAGCGCAGACATTCTTTGAACGCAATCAGTCTGCCGACCCTTCCATTTCCATCCTGAAACGGATGAATGCGTTCAAATTCACAGTGAAAACGAATAATATCATTTATAGTCACATGATCGACTGCTTCGTATTTTGACAGAAGCATATTCATATGAGCCGGAACATCTTTCGGTTTTACGGTTTCATGCCCGCCGACCATGTTGGCTCTTTTTTTATAGTTTCCCACGGCAAACCATGAAAGAGTGGAATCTTTGGTACTTTGCTTCAAAATACGATGTGTTTTCCTGATGATATCTTCTGTGAGTGGTTCCTCAGCCACGTCAATCATATAATCCACAGCGCGAAAATGATTGACCGTTTCGATGATATCGTCCACGGGAATGCTGTCCGGGGTATGGATGGTATTTGTCTCAAAGATCAGTCTTGTCTGATCTTCGCTGAGTTTGCTGCCTTCTATGTGATTGGAATTGTAGGTCATGCGTATTTGAAGTTCATGATAGATTCCGCCCGGCATATGAATGCTCTTTTCGTCGCGGAGCGTTTGCAGCAGAACATTGTCTGAAACGAACCGGCATAGTTCCTCAACCGGACATCCGAGAAAAGCGGCAATTTTTTTCAGCACGCGGTCTGCTATTTTCTCGCCGCGGCCTATTTTTGCAACGGTTCTTGAGGAAATACCAAGTTCCGTTGTGAGCGCGGTTTTTGTCAGACCTTTCTCTGACAGCTTATGCAGCAGATTGGAATAGGAAAACATATGTCCACCTCCACTTTCTTTACTTATTATACGGAAAATGATGAGAAAAGTAAAGGTATGATCGGGAGGTACAGGGAAAAAGTAAAGTGTGCCGGAAATTGGAAAAGGTAATGGAGATGTATTTCAAAGAGCTGCTGGAACTGGATGAAGGTACGGGGAAATATATGATTGATGAGATGCGGGAGCATATTAATGAACAGGCAGAGTAGTTGGAAGGAGAGGATCAGCAATTAATCATCGCTTTCTGACTGCTCCATTATATGTTCTTCTGCAAGTTTTTCAAGAAATTTTTCCGGGGAAAAGACCGGAAGAGAAGCAAGCCGGAAATCCTTTAAATTCCTGGTCACGATACAGTCAGCACAGACACGGATGGCTGTTTGCAACATGATGGCATCTTCGTAATCCTTCATGGGAGAGCCCAGGGCAAGCTGGCAGTCGGTGGAGAAGGTATCCTCCACATCAAAAAGCATGAACAGAATGCGAAGCAGTTTTCGCACTTCTTCTTCATTGTGAAGGCTACGGCGCAGGATATAGTAAATGTCCGTAACTGATTTTGCAGTGAGAACCCCTACACACTGTCTGTTCGATATGGCAAGAATAACATCCATAGCTGCTTTATAAAATGGTTCCCGCTTTTGCAGGACATCCACAATGACACAGGTGTCGATCAGCGTTTTCATAGTTTATTTGCCCTTTCTGCACGTACTTCTTCCAGTGTAATATCTGCCGGAATCACACCAAGGAGTGATTTTGCCATTTCAATACGATCAGCATTAGGGTTGGAGAGTTTTGCGACAATCTTTCCGTTTTGGGTAATGAAGATATCTTCGTTTTCCACAAGCTGCAGGTATTTTCCAAGGTTCGTTTTTAACTCAGCAGCGGTAATTGACATACATAGCACCTCCTTGCAGTCAATATTTGAAATTTCATTCCTATTATACCCAAGTCAAACGGAAATAGCAATAAAACTGTTCGACTTTTTTATGTTCGGAGATTGAGAGAGATTGAGGATTGCTATCTGCCTGAAAAAACGATATACTTTTGTACAAGTTAAGCTGCCCGGTACAGAAAACTTACCACAGACTTGGATCTGGCTTTGCGAGGGCCTGATCGCTCAAGTCTGACTGGCAGTAGATTTTGGAAGGAGATCAGATTGATATGGGTAATTTGGAAGCGGATCTTCATGCGGCGGCGCATCGGGATCGGGTCAGAACAGGCGGGGCTGTATGTCCCAAATGTGGGGTGAAATGGGATGATGAGAGATTCACGATAAGCCCGATCAGGGCAACGACTATCAGAAGATTTTTCAGGGATCGTCCGGCGTACTGGTGTATGGAATGCGGATATAAATGGGAACTCAGAAAGGGATCGAGAAAATTTCGCACACCTGACTAAGAGAGCACAGAATGTCGGGCGGCCGGATCTGCAGACTGATATACTGACAGTACAGTGAGCGAAGGGAGTGAGTGAGATGCAGGGATGGATTGGAGGCTTTCAGGAATCCATCAATTTCATAGAAAAGAATCTGACGGAGGAACTGGACATTGGGAATATTGCCGGCAAGGCAGCTTTGTCGCCGTTCTATTACCAGCGCATCTTCGGGGCCCTGTGCGGAATGACTGTCGGCGAATACATCCGGGCGCGCAGGATGACGCTGGCAGCCCAGGAACTTAGCCGGGAAGATGTGAAGGTGATTGATATTGCCGTCAAATATGGTTATGATTCACCGGACAGCTTTACAAAGGCTTTTCAGAGATTTCACGGGATCACGCCGTCTCAGGCGCGGGAAGCAGGTGCTCCGCTCAGAGCTTTTGCTCCACTGCATATCAAAATCACGATGGAGGGCGGAACGATGTTAGATTACCGTATTGTTGAAAAGGCTCCTTTTACCATTGTCGGCGTCAGCAGACGCTTTCATTCAGATACCAGTTATCAGGAAATACCGAAATTCTGGGACGAATGTATGGCACAGGGGGAGAAATTCCCTGTTATGGGGACCTTCGGAGTTTGCGTCGATATGGGCGAAAAGGACTTTGATTATTGGATCGCTGATTTGTATAAGCCGTGGGAGGATATCCCCGAAGGCTGCAGGACTTACCAGATTCCCGGCGGCCTGTGGGCGCAGTTTATTTGCAGGGGACCTCTGCCGGACAGCCTGCAGAGTGTGAACACTAAGATCTGGTCTGAATGGCTTCCGGCTCTGCAGGGATATGAGCTTGCCGGGAAATATAATCTTGAAGTGTATGGTCCTCCGGCAGAGAATCCGGAAGATAACGAGAACTATATCTGGATTCCTTTGAAAAAAGCATGATCAATCAAAAATGTTTCAATTTTGGAATTTCTCAAGAACGGTTTCATCTGAAAACGAGGTTGCCGATATACCTGACGATATGTTATCCTGAGCAAAAATAATATAAACAGAAAGGTTAAAAGAGTGTTTCATGAAGAATTATAAGGAGACTGCGCAATAGCAATGGCTATTGCAAATAATGGAATGCTGTAGCCATTGCATCCTGATATCATATTAGGAGGACGCATATGAGCTATGTAAATGCAGACGAAATCCTGCCGGAAGATTTAGTCAGAGAAATTCAAAAATATGTTGACGGCAAAGTTTTATACATTCCGCGGAAAGATGAAAATCTGTTATCGTGGGGTGAAAAGAATGGGACCAAAGACAGGCTGGCAAAACGCAACAGGGAGATTGTGAACAGATACTATTCGGGCGTAACTGCTGCAGAACTTGGCGTCATGTATTTCCTTTCAGAGAAAAGAATTCAGGGGATCATACATGAATATGAATCCTCCCTGCAGGAAGATCATGGAGGATTCAAAAAATGAATAGAGAAAACAAGCGAAAGCTGTATGAAAAAGGCTATTATAAAACACATCCGTGCGGCGATACATTCGTATGTAAAAACTGCGGCAGAACCGTCGTACCGGAAGGCGCCGGCAGTGCTCACAGAAATCACTGCCCCAATTGCCTGTACAGCTTACATGTGGATATTGAGCCGGGCGACAGAAAATCTGACTGCGGAGGATATATGGAACCTGTATCTGTGTGGGTAAGAAACAAAGGTGAATGGGCGATTATTCACAGATGTAAATGATGCGGAGCATTCAGCTCCAATCGGATTGCAGCTGATGATAATCCCGTGAAGCTGATGTCTATTGCAATGAAACCTTTGGGGCAGCCGCCTTTTCCCATCGAAAGAATTGAGGAAATGACGAGAAGGATGGGCGGGGAAGGAAGCCTGTAGCAGTTAAATAGGAAATCCTGTTGAGAGCATCAGAGAAATCTGGTGCTCTTTTTTCGATTGGAAAGGAGTGGGTTCCCTGTATCCGATGAGTGAGCGAAGTGTTTCTGGCGGCGGTGCAGGACAATACCCAGAATTTTTATTGGATAGTGAACTGCAAGGTTGTTGTTTCTGTCAAGAAAACTGCAGTCCCATATGTCATGAAAGGACATTAAAATGTGGGAATGATTGTTGTACTCTAAACATGGCGAATTTATTTTTCACAGGAGAAAAGGAAACAGAAAATGGGAGTGAAACTGAATGGTCTGTTTTCGGATCATATGGTGCTGCAGCGGCAAAAGCCGATTACCGTATGGGGAACCGGGGCAGGAAAAGGTCCAATAGAAGTCCACGGTGGGAAAAGGGCCTGCCGGAAATGGCGTGGTGAATTTCCGGGGATGCTCGTATGATAAGTACAGTTTCGGTAAAGAACAGATTGCAGAGCCGGGCAGCTGAAAGTTTTGACCGCCGGTGATTGAAAAAATGGCATGGGTTTGCTATACTTCCTTTGAATAAAGCGGAAATTATTAACGAGGTAATATTTTAGAGGGAATATGAAAAAAATAAAAGTAGCAGCTGCTGTGATCTGTGATTCTGTTCAGGATAAGAAGAGGATATTTGCAACGGCAAGAGGTTATGGAGATTTTAAGGGACAGTGGGAATTTCCCGGAGGAAAAGTTGAAGCTGGTGAAACGTCTCAGCAGGCCCTTGTCAGGGAAATAAAAGAAGAACTGGAAGCAACAATTGCTGTTGGTGATTTGATTGATACGATTGAGTATGATTATCCAGCATTTCATTTGTCGATGGATTGTTTCTGGTGTGAAGTGACAGAAGGAGAGTTAATACTTCTGGAAGCAGAGGCCGCAAAATGGCTCACAAAGGATAGGTTATATGATGTTCAGTGGCTTCCGGCAGATATGACACTCGTTGAGAAGATTAAAGAGCAGATGAAATAAGATAATCGTTCCAGGCCTTTTTCATGTGTAGTTAGGAACCATCTGATAATGTTGCTCTGTATAGGAAATAGGCACAGTGCAAATTATGGAAACAGGGAAAATTGAGGCTTCAGGAGTAGTTCAAAACTACGAACAGGTGTTTTTTCTGATAAGAATGAGTGTACAGGAAAGCTGAAGAAGATTTAAAATCAAAGAATTCCGGGGATATTGTCATAAATGGGGCAATTTCCCGGAATCCTTTTTTGCTGCCATTCCAATAAAGCTGACCATCGCAAAAAATCAGGTGGGTGGCTGCGATACCTCACTCTATCTCTAATTTCCAGCCGTGGTCGCCGTGGTAGATCATCTGTCGGGTCATTCCGCCGTCAATACAGATATTTTCTCCCGTGATGAACCCCGCCTTATCTGAACAGAGAAAAAGCACCATGTTCGCGATATCGAGCGGATTTCCTACCCGGTGAGCCGGCTGCTGGACAGCATCCGGTCCCTCGTAATCTTTGAAAGAGGTATCAATCCATCCGGGTGATATGGAATTTACCCTCACCTTCCCCGCGAAGCTGACTGCAAGCGCGTGCGTAAGAGCAGAGATTCCTCCTTTGGCGGCTGTATAACTCTCTGTCTGCGGCTGGCTCATGCGGTCGCGCGATGAGGAGATATTGATGATCGAGCTGCCCTCGCCGAAATAGGGCGCAAACAGTTTTGACAGATAAAACGGCGCGGTCACTCCCACCGACAGGGCGTATTGAAATTCCTCATAACTGCAATCGTCTATCCCGCGCATAAGGGGCAGGGCGTTGTTTACCAGATAATCAATGTGTCCGTACTGGTTGATCACAAATTTCGCGAAATCCTCCAATATGTTTTTATCGGCCAGGTCGCCGACAAAGTGTATTCCCGGTGATTTATCGATTACGGCGACCTGCGCACCGTATTTTTGGAATTCTTCAGCGATGCACTTTCCGATTCCGTTTGCGCCGCCTGTCACAACGGCAACTTTTCCCTCAAACATCTTTTGTTCCTCCGATTGTTTTTGATGTCCTATTGTAGCATAAAAAATGAAAAGAAACAATGCGTACAGGCGCCAGTTCATTTTATATAAGTCTGAATTTCAAAGTGACATTTCCGGCGTCACTTCAGATGTCCCTTTGAACGGAACAGAGATGTCAATACTGGCGATACTGAGGCAAAAGCCGGATTCCTCCAGAGATGAGATTGCGGATAGAATATCAAAAACCGTCAGGATTGTGCAGCGGGCGCTGGATTCGTTGAGAGAGAAAGGATATAAAACGCGGAGAATTGGGCCTTTTATCCAGCAGATTGATTTTTCGTCCAAAATCGATTATAATTGGATGAAAAGAAAGAACACTGGACGAAAGGAGTTCTTATGAGATCATTTGATTATGGCAGACTTGCAGATAAAGCCTGGAGTACAGATATACTGAACCTTGTTGCAAAGATTCATGAGTGTAAAGGGAGACAGGATTTATTTATTCGGCAAAAGCCGGTGGAGCTGGACCGTCTGGTTGAAATTGCAAAAATACAGAGTACGGAAGCATCCAACAAAATAGAAGGAATCGTTACAACAAGTACTCGAATGAAGCAGCTTTTTGAAGAAAAAACGACTCCGAGAAACCGTGATGAAGATGAGATCATGGGATACAGAGATGTACTGAATACCATTCATGAGAGTAATGAGTATATTCCAATCCGTCCTTCTTATATACTTCAGCTTCATCGAGACCTTTTGAAAAGGGCAGGATCCTCTTATGGCGGACATTTTAAAAATGTACAAAACTATATTAATGAGACAAAGCCTGATGGAACGACGGTCACCAGGTTCACTCCGATTGCTCCTTATGATACACCAGAAGCAATAGAGAACCTGTGCAAAGCCTATGAGCAGGCTGTCGCAAATGAGAAGATAGATTCCTTGATCCTGATCCCGGTATTTATATGCGACTTTCTATGTATCCATCCTTTCAACGATGGTAATGGAAGAATGAGCAGACTGCTTACTTTGCTCCTCCTGTATAAGCACGGATACAGCGTGGGTAAATATATCAGCATTGAAAAGCAGATAGAGAAAACGAAGGATCGTTATTACGATACACTTGAAGAAGCTGATGTTGGCTGGCATGAAGAAAAAAATGATCCGACGTCTTTTATCAAGTATATGCTGCAGGTAATCCTTGCCTGTTATACGGAGTTTGAGGAACGTGTCGGGTTAATGACGAAAAGCGGCACCGGCAGCACGGCGTATGATATCGTCAGAAAATATACGGAAGAAAAAATTGGTAAGTTTACCGGTGCGGATGTCGCAGCTCATTGTCCGGGCATAGGAAGGTCATCAGCTCTTGCAGCTTTGAAGAAGCTTACGGAAGAGGGGCTTATCATTAAGAAAGGAGCGGGCCGGAGTACATTTTATGTTCGTGCTGACAGTAAATAATTTTCTTCCCAAATTACATTGTTTCGGATGAAAAACTGAAGCGTCTTTTTGATATTTTTAATACAAAAAAGTAGAGACCTGTGTTAAAATAGCAGAAGCATAGGAATAGGGAAGGAGAATGCATAAATGGACAGAATGATTCAAAGCTGTTTGGATTCTTTTTTGCAGTCTCAGCAAATAGAAGAAAAGGAAAAAAGTAAACAATTCGAGACGTTTGCTTCATATTGTGCTGTTGAACAAATTTATACGGATAGTTATGATTTGGAGGATTTTCATTTATGATAAGAGTAGCTTTTTGCTGTCATGGAAATATTTGCAGATCGACTTTAGCTGAGAGCGTATTTACCTACCAGGTAAAAAAGTTAGGGCTGGGAGATCAGTTTGTGATAGACAGCTTTGCAACGAGCACAGAGGAAATTGGAAATCCGCCGCACAGAGGCACAGTAAACAAACTCAGAGAAGTAAAGATCCCTTTGGTACCCCATAGAGCGAAACAGATAACAATGAAGGATTATAAAAACTTTGACTATATTATCGGTATGGATACCTGGAATATGAGAAATCTTAACAGGATGCTAAAAGGAGATCCGGAGGGAAAGCTCTATAAATTTCTTACATTTGCCGGATCAGATCGGGATATCGCGGATCCCTGGTATACAGGGGATTTTGACGAGACATACGATGATATTATAGAAGGCTGTGAAGGATTTCTGAGATATCTGAGATATCTGAAAGAGAGGAAAGTGATTTAAAAAGTGGGAACATTCCTGCGACTTTTGTGCCGAAGTGTAATTGAAGTGAATTGGGATGAACCGTATCGAAGTGCATTTGAGGTGAATTGAGATGAACCATACCGAAGTGCATTTGAGGTGAATTGAGATGGATCATACCGAAGTGTAATTGAGGTGGTGACATTTCCGGAAGAACGTGATACAATAGGTCAGTCAAAGCGCTGCAGGCATTATCCGAAAAAAAGAATTCTGTGAAGCGTAAAACAGAATATGCGGAAAGAGTGCACAAGAAGGAGGATGTCAAATGGATTATGCAAAAGAGTCTTTGAAACTGCATTATGAACTGAAAGGAAAAATCGAGGTAACATCGCGGGCAGCAGTGGATTCCAAGGATGCGCTCAGTCTGGCGTATACTCCCGGTGTAGCGGCCCCCTGCCTGGAAATTCAGAAGGATATAAACAAGAGCTATGAGCTGACCAGAAGATGGAACACCGTAGCTGTGGTGACGGACGGAACAGCCGTTCTGGGACTGGGAGATATCGGACCGGAGGCCGGTATGCCGGTGATGGAGGGCAAATGCGTCCTGTTCAAGGTTTTTGGAGATGTGGACGCCGTTCCCCTGTGTATCCGCAGCAAAAACGTGGACGATATTGTGGAAACCGTACGGCTTCTGGCGGGAAGCTTCGGTGGCGTGAATCTGGAGGATATCTCCGCACCGCGATGTTTTGAGGTGGAGGAACGGCTGAAAAAATGCTGTGATATTCCCATTTTCCATGACGATCAGCATGGCACGGCCGTGATTACTCTGGCCGGACTTATCAACGCCCTGAAGCTGGTGGGCAAAAAACTGGAGGATGTGAAGATCGTGACCTCCGGGGCCGGAGCTGCAGGGATTGCCATTATCCGTCTTCTCATATCCATGGGACTGAAGAATGTTATTATGACAGACAGAAAAGGCGCTATCTACGAAGGCCGGGATGGTCTGAATCCCATCAAGGAGCAGATGGCGAAGATCACCAACCATAATAAAGAAAAGGGTACTCTGGCGGATGTGATCAAAGGCGCCGACGTCTTTATCGGAGTATCCGCTCCCGGGACGCTTACCGGGGATATGGTACGCACCATGGCAAAGGATCCCGTAATTTTTGCCTGCGCAAACCCCACTCCGGAAATTTTCCCGGAGGAGGCTAAGGCGGCGGGAGCGGCAGTAGTATCTACCGGCCGTTCCGATTATCCAAACCAGGTAAATAATGTGCTGTGCTTCCCGGGACTGTTCCGCGGAGCTTTGGATGTGCGAGCGTCGGATATCAATGACGCCATGAAAGTGGCTGCCGCAAGGGCTATTGCGGGGCTGGTAAGCGATGAGGAGCTCTGCGCGGATTATATTCTGCCGCCGGCGTTCGATCCCAGAGTGAAGGACGCAGTGGCGAAAGCTGCCGCAAAAGCAGCCAGAGAGAGCGGAGTCGCCAGGATCTGATAAATTGTTGTATTCTCAGGACATTTTCTGAAAGAAATTTCAGGGAATGTCCTTTCTTTTATGACGTTATCACTTTTGTTGCTTTAATCATAAGATGTTGAGGTCAAATAATACCATACGGATTGTTCCGTGCTTCGCATTTCCACAGTCTTACCCAATATTTGGAATTCACGGAGCCATGTCTCACTTTTTTCCTCATATCGGGGCGGGTCATAAAGTCCTTCATCCACTGGCATGTAAATATGCCATGAATTTGGACTTTTGACTCTGGCATCATAACATGGTTAAAACAGTCTAACGCCTGTATTTTCTGTATTTCTGGTTCCTGCTGTTGGGCTTATCCGGGATTGTACGCTCGATGAAATTCTGCTCCAGCGCAGGATTCAGGTAATTTTTACGGAATGTTGGTTTGTGCGAAAGGCCGAGCCGTCTCATAAGTTCTGAAGCTGAAAGCGTATCTTCGCCGAGAACGGAGAGAAGCCGTTCAGCAGGCGATTTATTCTGATCGAGTATTTGATCAGGTATTTGCGCGGATATCTGATTGATTACCTGGCCGCTGTCCTGGCCGGCTGCCTGATTGATTATCTGGTCAGTGTTCTGGTCGGCTGCCTGATTGTTATCTTGATCGCGGTCCTGGCCGGCTGCTTGATTGATTATCTGACCGGTACCCTGGCCAGTTACCTGATCGATTACTTGGTCGCTATCTTGGTCGGTTACCTGGTCGGTTACTTGATCGCTGTCTTGGTCGGTGTTACGATCAGGAATCGTTACTTCTTTCAGACTGTCCCGTATGATTTCAAGCATCAATTCCACAAAT
>CANQUG010000078.1 GCA_947626985.1 uncultured Lachnospiraceae bacterium
GGATATGGAGGAAAAGATAAAAAAGAGAAATCAAAAAGAGCGGAAATTCGGGCTTAAAGAGTTTCCGAGACCGCTCGGAGAATATTATGGAGGTGAAGAACGTGAGAATCGGACTAATTTCATATAATACCTATTCAATTGATGTATCCGTCGAGATTGGATACATCCGAATTCTTATGAAAGGACATATCACGCAAGGCTAAATGACCAATGGAAAAACAGGTATATCGGTTTGCGGGCCGCACGGTAGAGATAAACTCACTGCATTCAATGGTGCATAAAATGTGCAGCGAGTATCGGACGGAGGACGAAGCAGAGCTTTTCGTGTCAATCTGTCAGAGCGATATTGAAGAAGAACGCGAGAGATCGGAGAAGCGGGGACTTAATGGAGACGGATGGAATCAGCAGCGCCGGGACGCGTATTTGGAGACGCTGGCCGTACCGCAAGCTCGCGGAGTCTCTGCTCGAATATGGAGTATTGCTGTTCCACGGTTCTTCCGTGGCAGTGGACGGTTTTGGCTACATCTTTGCCGCACAGAGTGGAACGGGGAAATCCACCCACGCCCGTCTCTGGCGGGAGCTGCTGGGTGAGCGGGCAGTCATGGTCAATGACGATAAAGTACGATGCTCCACGAGAGGTCCTTGAAAAGGATGTTGCGGAGGTGCTGATCCAGCTGCGTAGTATTGGAGTGATTGAAGATTGAGCATCAGTTATAAGGATGTGCTTGCCCAGAGCGGAAGGCTCGTATATACCGGTGTGGGCTTCAGCAGCGCATACAGGGTTCCTACGAGGATTGGAAGGCGGGTAAGGCGAGCGAACTATGACTGTCTTACAACTCCAAAAGGATTTTACATGGCAGATATGAAGAGATGTGGTGTCTCCGAATTGCAATTAAAAAGGGGTACAGAAGTTGCCTTTCCGATTGAGAAAAAGATGGAGGCTTAATTAGGCATATGACCGGAGGAATCACAAATGATACCTATAAGGTACTATATCAGTTGCTTTCAGCATGGCTGCATGATGAAGGCATGGGAGCAGCCGTTCCAAATGATTGGGATGCGTTTTTGAAAGCTGCTAATCGACAGTCCATCAGTGCGGCAGTTTGCATGGCGCTGGAAAAAACGAATTTGCTGTCTCAATGTCCGCCAGAAATTGCGTCACGTTTTCAAAAGGCAAAGGTGTGTTCCATACGAAGGACGCTGCTCATGGATGCAGAACGGGAAAAGCTGCTTGCTTTTCTTGAGGAGAATGCCATCTGGTATATGCCGCTCAAGGGGATTCTCCTGCAAAGACTCTATCCCCAGCTGGGTGCGCGGGAATTTGCTGACAATGACATTTTGTTCGATGCGGAGCGTTGGGAATCAGTCCGCGATTATATGAACCGGGAAGGCTACAAAACAAAGAACATTATTATGTTCAGCCATGACACTTATCATAAACCGCCGTTGTACAATTTTGAGATGCATCGCAGACTGTTTTCGGAAGGAATCAACAGCGTTTTTCTGCACACTTGTGCGGATTATTATGCGGGGGTGCGGCAGCGGTTGATTAAAGATGAAAGCAACGGTTTTGGCTATCATTTTAGTGACGAAGATTTTTATATCTATAATCTCGCACATGCATTTGGACATTATGAACAGAGCGGCACGGGCGTACGCATGCTGTTGGACTTATTCGTGTATTGCCGTGCGAAACCGGAGATGGACGAGACCTATATCGAAGAGCAGCTGGCGAAGCTGGGAATATTGGAATTTGAGCGTACCTGTCGTTCTTTGGCAGAAAAGCTGTTCGGTTGGCCGTATCAGTACGACCAGCTTGCGGACAATGAGAGGAAATTGCTTTCCAGATTGGAGAATTTCGGAACCTACGGAAAGCTGTCCAATAAGGTTTACAATGCTTTTGAAAGGATACAACAGGATAGCAGGCCGATCGTTTGGCAAACCAGGTTCAAATATCTTTGGCGCCAGATCTTTCCAAAGCTTCAGTGGTATCAGGAAAACGTTCCATTCTGTTTCAGGAATCGCTGGGCAATTCCCTTTTTCTGGGTTTATCGCCTGTTTTGGATTTTGACTGCTGGCAGAAAGCAGGGAATGCAGGAATTGAAGGCAATTTTCTCAGCTTCCAACGATCCGGGCCCTTTCTGCGACGACTGATGGGCATGAAGAGCTTCCTTATGCAGCAGAGTGTTATGCACTTTAGAGGGTGGGAAAAGAGTATGCCTTATCGGGAGGGAATCAGAAAGAGAGTCGTACAAAACGAGTAGATGTACGAAGATAAACCTCCAAACAAGTTTCTTGTTGAGAGAAATATTGTTCTGATGCTTGTCGGGCGTGTAGACGCTGAAACAATTAAAAGGCAGAACATGACCGACAGCGACATCGGTGTTTTGCACCGAATAATACTTTGGCAGGAACCTCCTGAGAGATCGGGGGGTAAATATATCCTGACTTTATATGAAAGGAGGTCTGTAAAATGAAGGAAGTATATGAGACTCCACAGCTGGAGATCATCGAGTTCGAGGCTGAGGATGTTATCACGACCAGTGGTATATATGAATAACAGTGGCCTCATGTGAAACGCACAGAGGACGGCTTCGGCCGTCCTCTGTGCTAAGAACTTGAAAGCGCGTAAGGAGCGGTAGCATGAAGGGCATTTATTGTTTTGCAGGCCACCCCGTGGAGATCGAGTCCGTTTTTCCGCAGATCCATGAGCTGTGCGCGGTGTACCGCTCCGACGGGCGCCCAGAATACGCGGTACGGACTACCAGGGGCGATATCGACTATGAGCGGGAAAAATCTAACGCGGAGAGCTTCTTTGAGGGGCGGGAGCCGCCCTGTTATTCGGATGCCTATCTGGAGACGCTGGCAGTCTACCGCAAGCTGGCGGAATGCCTGCTGGATGAGCATATCCTGCTGTTCCATGGCTCGGCTATTGCCGTGGACGGTATAGCGTATTTGTTCACCGCCAAGAGCGGCACTGGGAAATCCACCCACACCCGGCTGTGGCGGGAGGTCTTTGGCCCACGGGCAGTGATGATAAACGACGACAAGCCCCTTTTGAAAATCGGCGAGCGCGGCGTCACGGTCTATGGGACGCCCTGGGATGGGAAGCACAGATTGAGCGGCAATATCTCCGCGCCGCTGAAAGCGGTCTGCATTCTGGAGCGGGGAGTGCGGAACCGTATTTTCCCTATCTCGGCGCGGGAGGCATGGCCCATGTTGCTGCAGCAGAGCAACCGTCCCCAGAAACCGGATAAATTGAAAAAAACGATACAAATGGCGGATGCTTTAGCCCATCGCGTCTTGCTATACAGGCTATATTGCAATATGTCCCCTGATGCTGTGAAGACGGCATGGGCGGGCATGAACGAAGGAGCGAGGAAATGAAACTCAAAGATACCTTTATCACATATTCCTCTGACGACGATTACATCATGGTCGCTGCCAGAGGGTTTTCAGGGATGATGCGCGGCAACAAAACCGTCGCGTTCATCATTGAGCAGTTGAAGAAACCAACGACACCCGAACAGATCGTGGATGAGCTTGCGGCACATTTTGAAGCACCCCGCCCGACGATTGAAAAGGATGTAGCTGATATTCTGGCACAGCTCCGTTCCATCGGAGCGATAGAGGAATGAGCATTCGGTTTGAGGACACCCTGGCCCGCGACGGAAGGCTGGTCTATACCTGCGTTGGAACCAGTATGCTTCCCATGCTGCGGCAGAAACGCGATCTGCTTATTATCGAACAGAAAGTGGGACGGCTGAAAAAATATGACGTTCCCCTCTATAAACGTGATTCGGGGCAGTATGTGCTGCATCGGATCGTCAGGGTGTGTTCGGACAGCTATGTGCTCTGCGGCGACAATCAGTGGCGGCGGGAGTACGGCGTCACTGACGAACAAATCATCGGTGTGCTGACAGCCTTTGTCCGGGATGGGCAGGAAATCCCCGTAACGGACAAACGGTATCGGCTGTATGTACGTCTGTGGTGCGGCCTTTTCTGGTTGCGTGCCGCTGTATTGTGGTGTGCTGCGATGCCAGGCAGGTTGAAAAAGAGATGGAGACGAACTCGTGAGCAGCAAAGTCGAGGAAAAGGATTATGACGTGCTATGCCGTCTGATTGCGGCATGGGTGAATGGCATTTTCATAGAGATCAAAGAAGAGCCAGACTATGAGGCTTTGTTTTTGGCCGCGGACAAGCATCGACTGACTGCGGCGGTTTGCGTTGGATTGGAGCATGCGGGACTGATGTCCCGGTGCCCGATCCAAACAGCCAAACGCTTTCAGGAAAAAAAGATCCAGTCTATCCGCAAGACCGTACTCATGGATGCTGAGCGGAAGACGCTTCTGGACTTTCTTGAAAAAAACGACATTTGGTATCTGCCCTTGAAGGATGTGGTGCTGAACGGCTTCTACCCTCAGTATGGAACACGACAGTTCGCAGACAACGACATCCTTTTCGATGCGGTACGTTGGCGAGAGGTTCGGGACTTTATGGAAAGTCTTGGCTATGAGGTTAAAAGCATAGGCATTGGGGCTCATGACGCCTATCATAAGCTGCCGATCTATAACTTTGAGCTGTATCGGCAACTATTCACGGAGGGGTCGAATCCGTTTTCAACAGCGTTGGCGGCCTATTACGGGGATGTGAAAGAGAGGCTTCTGAAGGACGAGGGGAACCGATTTGGTTACCACTTCCGGGACGAGGACTTTTATGTCTATTTTCTGGCCCACAGCTACAAACATTGGGGCGGTGGAAGCACTGGTTTGCGGACAGTGTTGGATATCTATCTGTATCGGCGGGCTAAGGGAGGTATGGACGAGACGTATATAGGTGGCGAGCTGGAAAAGCTGGGATTGATAGATTTCGAGGCCATGTTTCGCTCCCTGGGGGAAAAACTATTCGGGCCTGAACCTGCCCCGGTACTGACCAAGAAGGAGCGGGAGGAATTGGCTTTACTGGAGAGCTCTGGGGTGTACGGTACACTGGAGCATGGCGTGCAGAACGACCTGCGGCGGTTGCAAGGGGGTGAAGGCCCTGTCGGCGGCCGAACCAGAACAAAATACTTGCTGCGGCGAGTGTTCCCTGACCGGGAGTGGCATAGGGTCAACGCGCCTTTCGTCTACCGGCACGGGTGGGTGAGACCCCCATACTGGGTATACCAGCTGGGTAGGGGCGTATTCGTAAACGGGAAACGGAATCTCCGGACCCTAAGAGAGGTTTGCTTTCCTAGGGAGGGAAAGAGCATTATTCGTCTGGGGGCGGAGAAGGCAAAAAGGCTTATTTCCCGTCCGTTCCAAAAACCAATCAGCAGGTGGCCGCTGGAGAAGCAGGTCGCCAAGGCGATGCAGGACTACGAGCGCCGGGAGGGACACACCTTCGATTTGGCGCATCCGGCCCTGTTCACAGAAAAGCGGCTTTGGTACGCTCTGTTCTTTGAGCATCCCGACCTGACGCGGCTCTACGACAAATACCTGTTCAAGGGCTATATCGAGGAAAAACTGGGCCCTGGCTGGACTGCGCCCCTCTATGGGGCGTGGACAAGTGTGCGGGATCTGAAGCGGGACTGGGACCGTCTGCCCAATCGCTTTTGCCTGAAATCCAACTGTTCCAGCTTGGGCGAGAATGTGGTTTTCGTGCGGGACAAGAGCAGCACAGATAAAAAAGCGTTGTTCCGGAAGGTCAAAAAATGGCTGGACCCCATGAATACCGGTATCAATTCCTACAATCGGGCTTACAATGGCGTGATGCCCCGGATCATGGCGGAAAAGCTGCTGACAGGAAACGGCGATCAGCTATATGACTACAAGATCATGTGCTTCGGGGGAAAACCAGATCTCTTTCTTGCAACTGCGGATCGCTTTCCGCTGGAGCGTGGAGCACTAAATTACACCTTTTATGATCTTTCGTGGAACAAGCTCCCCATCACTACGCCGGGATATCGAAATGGGGATATTCCAAAACCCCAGGGGCTGAATACTATGATCCGTTTGGCAGAAAAAGTATCTCAGGGATTTCCTTTTGTCCGAGTGGATTTCTACGATACAGTGGACGGTGTAATCGCAGGAGAGATGACGCTCTACCCCAGTCCCAATTACGATCAGAAGGATTGGGATTTAAAATTAGGTGAAAAATTTATCCTGCCAAATGAGGTGAAACATGAACATTAAGAAGATGCTGGGAAAAATAAAACGGCGCGTTATTTCCCTGTTTCTTAAGCCGATTTGTGATTGGCCGCCGGAAAGGCGAGCCGCGGGAGCCATGCGCGCTTATGCGCGTCAGATGGGACACACCTTTGATTTGTCGCATCCGGTACTATTCACGGAAAAGAGAGTCTGGTACGCGCTTTATTATGAGCATCCTGACATGACCAGAATGTACGACAAATATCTCTTTAAAGCTTACATCGAAGAAAAACTGGGACCTGGCTATACTGCGCCTCTTTACGGCATGTGGACGAGTATGAAGGATCTGGAAAGAGACTGGGATACGCTTCCCGACTCATTTATGCTCAAGTCCAATTGCTCAAATTGCAGCAATAATATAAAACGCATACTCGATAAAAACAGTGTAAACAAGAGGAAACTGTTCCGTCAGGTGAGTCAGTGGTTAAATCCCGTGAATACGTGCAAGAACGACTATATGCGGGCATATTACGATGTAACTCCCCGCATCATCGCCGAGAAGATCTTAAAAAGCCGCGACGGCAGCGGGTATCTTGATAATTATAAAGTCCAATGTTTCGGCGGCGTGGCGGATCATATTATTTGCGGATCTGCCAGCAGAAAGGATGATGTATCTGCTTATGATCCGGAGTGGAACAAACTGTCTGTTAAATATAAAAATCATCGGTACAACGGGGATTTTGAGAAACCGCCTCACCTTGCCGAAATGTTAGAGATTGCAGCAAAACTCTCCCAGGGATTTCCTGAAATCCGCGTTGATTTTTACGAAGCTGAAGACGGACTGTATGTGGGTGAGTTGACACTGTATTCGATATTTAAATACGAATCAGAAGAGTGGGACCGGAAATTCGGGGAGAAATTCATCCTGCCGGGCACGAAGAAGATATAGTAGTGAACAGAAGGCATCACATGGAAATAACAGTTGTTATTATATCCGTTTTAGGATATAATAACGTTAATCTCAAGTTTTCTTTAGATTTCAAGGAGTTATATGAATCTGACTAAAATTTCTGCCAATGGACAAATTACAGTACCGGTTGAAATTCGCCGCCTGCTGGGGCTCAAATCCGGTGATAAAATTCTGTTTTATCAAAAGAAGGATGGAGAAGTGGTTGTAAGCAATGCATCTGAACAGGCAATTCGCAGAGCACAGGCTGCTTTTGCCGATGCTGCTGATGTGATGGGCGTTTCCAGTGAAGACGATGTGCAGGCACTTGTAAATGAAGTACGTTATGGAAAGGGCTAATGCCATGCGGCCGTTGTGTCTGGTGTAGATATTATCTTAACAGGGGACAAAGACTTTCTGAGCTTGAATATGGAATATCCTGGTTATGTGCTTTGGCGGAAAGGCCGATCATATTCTGGCCACGGCGGATCGGTTCCCGCTTGAAGAAAACAATCTTGTTTATACCTTTTATGATCTCTGCTGGAACAAACTGCCGGTCACGACTCCCGGGCATGAAAATCGGGATGTGCCCCGCCCGGAGCATTTAGAGGAAATTATTGGGAATGAGAAGATGTCTGCAGTTTATATGCCCCGCTGTAAAAGCGGGGCGTTTGAATTTCAGCCGAAAGGGTTGGAAAATACTGGATTTTTGAAAGTTTCAGACTTGCAGGTAAGAAAGTGTTGATTTCTCCGGGCTTTTGGGTATAATAATGGATAAAAAATTCAGGAGGTGCGCCATGGCCGAACTTATCAATCGCCCTGCGTATTTAGATCAGCTTATTCAAAACAGGGACGTGGACCTGATCAAGATCGTCACTGGTATTCGCAGGTGCGGTAAGTCGTCTCTGCTGGATTTGTTCCACCAATACCTGTCTGACAACGGAGTGGCTGACTGCAACATTGTCCATATGAATCTGGAATCTCTGCGTTATCGGAATCTTTCCGATTATCTTGCTTTTTACGATTATGTCAGCGAGCGCATTCCGAAAAGCGGAAAGACTTATCTGATATTCGATGAGCTCCAGACTGTGGAACATTGGGAAAAGGCAATCGAGTCTTTTCACCTTGATTTATATTAATTCTTACGATGGCATCAAGTCTCTGTACCTGATCGATTGGCTGCAGTTTTTTTGCTGAAACTCTGCATATTGGAGTCGGCATTTGCCGGCATTGTGCTTATAATGGAGTTATCAAAAGAAGGCAGGATGCCTGAGCGAGGCCTGAGAAAGTTATTTCAGATACAAAAGGACAGCGGCACAGCCGGATGGGAGACATCGGGCTGTGCCGCTTTTGATTGCGGGGCCTTATCATTAGGAAAGGAGTGGGCAGAAGCACATTTTTTCAATGCAAAGCAGGCCGTCAGGAATACCGGCCTGATTTTGGACTACAAAAAAATTTTAAAAATGGCACTTTTTCGACATTTTCCGCAGTGTTACAATTTTTTGTATATATTTTTTTTTGAGGAGGAAGCAGAGCCTATGAAAAAAGAGAAAAAAGCTGATGTGTCGGAAAAGCAGCCAATGAATCCGATGCTGATCGTTGCGGTCATCCTTGTAATCGTAGCCATTCTGACGTACATCATACCTGCAGGATCATTCGACCGTATACCGAATGAGGAGACGGGCTATGATGTGCTGGATGTGAATTCATTCCATTTTATTGACAGAAACCCGGTGAAACCGCTGAAATTCTTTATGAGCCTGACGGTGGGAATGCAGTCGGCGGCGCCCATTATCTTCTTTCTGCTGATCATCGGAGGAATGTTCCAGGTCGTGGAGTCCACGGGGGCTCTGAAGTCCGCTCTGGCCAACATGGTGAAGGTGCTGAAGGGCAAGGAGATCCTTCTCATCCCCATCTGTGTGTTTGTGTGCGGCATGATTTCCGCCACAGCCGGAACGTGGGAGGAATACCTGGCATTGCTGCCGCTTTTCTATGTGGTGTTTATCAGCGCGGGATTTAATTCCATCACAGCCGTGGCCTCCGTATTCTGCGGCGCAGGTGCGGGATATGCCGGCGCTACCACCAACGCGTTTACGGTCGGCGTAGCGCAGACGATCGCCGAGGTGCCCATGTTTTCGGGACTGCAGTACAGGCTGATCATTTGTCTTGTTCTGTGTACGATCGCCTCTGTCTTTATTATGGTATATGCGTACAGAATCAGGAAACATCCGGAGCTCAATGATATGCGGGAGATCGACGCGGCGAATACGGACGCGATCGATATCAATGATATTGAGAAAATGTCCGGAAGACAGAAGCTGACGATTGTGATCTTTGTGCTGTCATTTGTGGTGGTATCCGTCACCGTGGTAAAGCTTGGCTTCTATATGGATGAGATGTCAGCCATCTTTCTGATCGCCGCGCTTCTGATTGCGGTGGTATGCCGGATGAAACCCAATGACTTTATCGACATCTTTTTAAAGGGTGCTTCCGATCTCGTGTGGATCGGCTTCCTGATCGGTATGTGTATGTCTATCAGCACTATCATGCAGGATGCGGGGATCCTCGATACGCTGATCTATTATATCGGCGGACTGTTGAGAGGACTGAACGCAAAGGTCTGTGCGTGCGGCATGTTCGTCGTTCAGGATCTGCTCAACTGCATTATTCCGTCGGGCTCCGGCCAGGCGGCAGTCACCATGCCGTTTATGGCTCCCCTGGGAGATATGGTGGGCGTATCAAGACAGACTTCCGTTCTGGCGTACCAGATGGGAGACGCTTATACAAACCTGATTACACCAACCGCGGGAGATATGATGGCTGCTCTTGCGATCTGCCATATTCCCTACAAGAAATGGCTGAAGTTCTTCATACCGCTCTGGGTAATCTGGGTGGCTGCGGCGTTCATATTCCTGGTGGTCGCGGTATCTATTGGATATTAATGTCTGGAAACAATTCAGACGGATTATAACAACATAGAGGAAACGGATATGATTTTATTAAAAAACTGCAGGCTGATACCTGAACTGACAGAGGGCTATGCCGGGACGCTGGCGGACGTCGCCATAGACGAGGAGAAGATTCTCGACATTGCCGAGCCGGGGAAAATCACGGATTTTCAGGGCCGGGTCATTGATGTGGAGGGGAGTACGCTGCTCCCGGGATTTTTCGACCTTCACGCGCATCTCTATCTGACGGAGCTGAATCTTCTGGCGATCGACAACAAGGATGCCGTGGACACGGCCTTTGACGTATATGAATTCAGCAGAGAATATCTGAGGCAGGGCTATACGACGATCCGGGATGCGGGATGTCCGTACAATGTGACCCGCGGCCTGATGAAGGCCCGCAGCAGGGGAATCGTCAACGTGCCGGATGTGATATCCTCCGGCCGCGCGATCACTCCCACGGAGAGCGGGAACGACGAGTACACTCTGATGTATGAGGTCGCTGACGGCCCGGTGGAATTTCGCAGGGCTGCGCGGAAGCAGTTTGAGGCGGGCAACGATGTGGTGAAGCTGATGCTGACCGGCGCATTTCTCAATGAGAACGGCGACCCGGGGCAGACGATCGTGACGGAGGATGAAGTCCGGGCTGCCGTGGAGATCGCCAAAATGAAAAATTCCTATGTTATGGGGCATGCGCACGGAGCCGACGGCATCAAGCTGGGCATTCGGGCCGGGGTACGGACGATCGAACACGGCTGCTTCATCGACGATGAGGCCATCGAGATGCTGAAGGACAACGACCAATGCTTCCTGATCCCGACCGGTACGGTGAGCATTGCCTGTCTGGATGAGGAGATGAGCACTCTGTCCGAGGGGGCTGCGGAGAAAAGCACCATCTATGAGAAGATCGAGAAGGAGTGCGTGAACAAGGCGTACCGGGCAGGCCTGAAGATGGGTTTTGGCTCCGACGCCGATTACCAGAATTTCTCCAAAAAGCCGGGCCTCGAATTTATCGCGCGCACGGACTGGTATGATTTTGAATATCTGGATATTCTGCTGCAGGCGACGAAGTACAGCGCGGAGATCGCGGGCATGGACGACCGGAAGGGAACGATCAGGGTCGGAAAGAATTCGGAGCTCGTGGTGGTGGAAGGCAATCCGGATGAGGACATCTACGTGATGAAGAAAAAACCCAGGTATGTATTCTTCCGCGGGGAGATCATCGAAAACAGATAATGGTGCGATACCTGCACCAGAAGGGCGGTCGCGGGAATGTTCGTCATCGACAGGCGAAGCTCGGCCCCGATCTATAAGCAGATAGAGGCGGCTTTTGAGAAAAGGATACTGAATAATGAGATTCCATATGGCAGCAGGCTTCCCTCTGAGCGAAAGCTGGCAGAGCTGCTGGATGTGCACCGGAATACAGTGATAAAGGCGTATCGGCGCCTGATAGACAAGGAGCTGATCAGCAATGATTTTCAGGGGCGCAGAGGCTACTACAGTATATTCCGGCACAGACCGCCCTCTGAATCCGCGATGCAGAAGGGCGGCCGGGACGCGCTGAGGTACGGCGGCGGCCCGAGTGTTCACGAGAAGCTGTTTTCGGATATTTTTAAAACATCCTTTGACGGGAAGGTGCTCTCGTTTGGAGGCCATGTCATCCCGGAAACCCTGATCATGCTGGATGAGATAAAGACTGTGATGAATCAGGTGGTGGAACAGTACGGCGCGGAGGCCTTCTCCTACTGCTCCTCCAGGGGAAGTCCCGTCCTGCGCAGACAGCTGGGACTCTCGCTGCTGAAGGAGGGCGTCAGGGCCAATCCGGGAGAGATCGTGATCGTCAACGATACGCCCCAGGGTCTCGACTACCTGACGGGGATCCTGACGGAGACGGACGACTGTATGGTGCTGGAATATCCCGTCATGCCGGAGACCTGTAACATGTTCCGGAAACACGGACTGAGAGTGCTCACCGTCTCCCAGGAGGCGGATGGCGTCAATCTGACGCAGCTGGAAAATATTTTTGCAAATTACCGTCCGCGTTTTTTCTATACCATGCCGGATTACCATGCTGTGACCGGTATCCGGATGAGTCTTGAAAAAAGACACGAGCTTCTGGAGCTCTCATACAGGTACGGCGTTCTTCTGATCGAGGAACGCTGGTTTGCCGGCATCGGATTTACGGAGGAGGAACTCCCTTCGCTTTATGCGCTGGATCTTCACGGGAATGTGATTATGCTGGATAATGCGATCAGCAGATTCTATTATGGGGCGAAAATTGCTTTTATCGCGGCTTCCAGCAAAACGGCGGAACGCATCGGCAGATCGGTCAGCCTTGCGCAGGTACATCTGCAGAATCTGGAGCAGCTGATGTTTGCGGAATATCTGAAGGCCGGGTACCATGACAGACAGCGGCGGCGGATGTCGGAGTATTACCGGGAGAAGTGCCGCCGCCTGGAGAGCGCCATGCAGCCTCTTCGGGAGATGGGAGGTTCCTGGCAGAGCCCGGAAGGCGGTCTCGGACTGTGGTGCAGACTGCCCTTCGGCGTGAATGATATGAAGCTGTACGAGTCGCTCCGAAAACGGAATGTAGTTCTGTTTCCGGGGAAGCTTTTTTACCCTCTGGGCGCGGAGGAGGGCTGCTTTATGCGGCTGTCATTTTCGAATGTTTCGGATGAGGAGATCGGCCGCGGAGCGGCAGTCATCGTGGATGAGATAAAAAAACAAGTAGAAGACAGGAGAAAACAGAATGTTTGAAGAAGAGGTATTAAAAAATTCACCGGTAGCGGTGCTGGGCGGAGGCGCCGTGGGCAAGACAGTGGCAGCGGACTGCGTGCTGGGCGGAAACAGGGATGTGAGGATCTGTGATCTGGAGCCCTTTGCCTCCAGTACACTGAAGGATCTGGAGAAGACGGGCATTACCCTGGGAGGTATCCAGAAGAATAAATATGGATTTAAACGTTCGGGCAAGGCACATTTTAACCTGATCACGACGGACGTTGCCGAATGTGTGAAGGATGCAAAGCTGGTCATTGTGGCGGTGCCTTCCGTGGCGCACGACGCGTTTTTCGAGAAGCTGATTCCGGTTCTGGAGGACGGTATGATCGTTCATATCATCCCCGACAATTTCGGTTCCCTGAAGCTGAGGAAACGGATGCGGGAGCTTGGCTGCCAGAAGAAAATCATCGTGGGCGGATGGTCCAGCGCTCCCTACGGCACCCGCGTGGAGACCGAGGGCGGCGTGCCGACCTCCGAGATGTGGCTCGTCTACAGGGCGCTGACCCTCCGAGGAGCGGCGCTTCCGGCGACAGATTCCGATCTGTTCCTCGAGAGCTCGAAGTATCTGGGATGCTTTGATTCCATCACGGAGGGCGACGGCCCGACGAAGGGAAACACCGTGCTGGACATCGGATTCAGCAATGTGAATCCGGTGCTTCACTGTCCGGGCACAATCCTGGGTGTGGGCGTTATGGAGAACTGGGGCGTGATCTATGGCGGCAACGACAAATATACCTACTCCATTTACAGCCATGCATACTGTCCGTCCATCTCGGAGGTGCAGTACGCGTTCTATCTGGAGGAGGTTGCGCTGGCGGAGACGATCGGCGTGGATCTGCAGAGGTTCCCGAAGAAAAATTTCCTCTCCAGGACAAGCATTCTGGGGCCGGAGTATATGGGCGACGACTGCATCGTTCCCTTTGACGAACAGTGGGCCACCGGCTACGGCACCGGCCCGTTCACCATCAAAAACCGCTATATCACGGAGGATATTCCGGTGGGCTGCCATATTTATCATGAACTGGGAGAGAAATTCGGAGTGAAGACTCCGGTGATCGACAGTATGATCACTCTGGCTTCCGTCATGGTGGGGCAGGATTTCATGAAGGAAGGCCTGACGCTTAAAGATATCGGCATCGGCCATCTGGACAGAGAAGAGCTTTTGGACTATCTGAATAATGGAAATTATGTTGAGAAAGAATATGGAACGAATGAATGAGAAATGGCAGGGAAGGCTGGAACATCCGGAAGATCTGGACGGGGTATATACGACGCCGGCCAGATTCACCGCCGGCTTTGCCATAGGGATCATAGCGGTTCATCTCATCTACCCCAAGCTGCCCGGAAATGTGGCAAATGCAACCACCTATCCATTCCCGGTTCTGTATGAGGAGGTGGACTTTGAGATCGAGCGCCTGTTCGAGGGCGATCCTTCTATAAAAATGACGATCATAGAGGCTGCCAGAAAGCTGGAGCGCCAGGGCGTGCGCGCGATCATCGGCGCCTGCGGCTATTTTGCCCATTTTCAGGAGGATGTGAGGGACGCGGTGGATGTGCCGGTGTTTTTGTCCAGCCTCTGTCAGCTTCCGCTGATAAAAACGGGACTTTCCGCAAAAAAAAGAATTGCGGTTCTGGCCGCCAGCGGCGATAATATCAATGAGGAGCTTCTGAAAAAGGCAGGGACGGACGGCAGCCGGCTCATCGTCAGGAATATTGGCAGTCTGGAGAGTTTTTCCGCGATTCGTTACGGGAGAACTACGCTGGATAACGGCGCGCTGCGGCGGGAGCTTTGCCGGGTGGCTAAGACGCTGGTTTCGGAGAATCCGGATATCGGCGCGATTTTGCTGGAATGCAGCGATCTGCCGCCGTATGCGAGGGATATTCAGGCGGTGACGGGCCTTCCGGTCTTTGATTTTAATTCCATGATCGATATGGTTTATCATGCGGTTGTTCAGAAGACTTACTACGGATATTTCTGAAAAGACAGGGGAATGGAATGAAAGCATTAAGTACGAGGACATCGACATTTACGGATTCAGTCATCCGGCGGATGACCAGAATCTCCAATCAGTTTGGGGCAGTCAATCTTTCACAGGGATTTCCGGATTTCGATCCGCCGAAGGAGATTACGGACCGGCTTGCCGAGATTGCGGCTGCCGGTCCGCATCAGTATGCGCTGACGTGGGGAGCCCAGAATTTCCGGGAGGCCCTTGCAAAAAAACAGGAGCATTTTTCCGGGATGCATGTGGATCCGGACAGGGAAATCGTGGTGACCTGCGGCAGCACGGAAGCAATGATGGCGGCGATGATGTCCGTCTGCAATCCGGGAGACAGGGTGGTCGTTTTTTCGCCATTCTATGAGAATTACGGAGCGGACGCGATCCTCAGCGGGGCGGAGCCGGTCTATGTGCCGCTGGTGCCCCCGGAATTCAATTTTGACGCGGATGTTCTGGAGGACGCGGTCCGGCAGGAGGGGGTCAAGGCTCTCATCTTACGAGGAGCTTCAGAATCACTACACACATATGAAGAAACTGTTTACAGGAGGGCTGCGCGATATAGGACTGACGTTTACGGATCCCCAAGGGGCGTATTACGTGCTTGTGGATATCAGCGAATTTGGTTATGAGGACGATTATCTGTTCTGCGAGAAGCTTGCCGAAAAGGTAGGGGTTGGCGCCGTTCCGGGATCCAGCTTCTTTCGGGAGAATGTAAATCACCTGATCAGGTTCCATTTTGCAAAGCGGGATGATACCCTGTACGAGGCCCTGAACCGGCTGGAGAA
>CANQUG010000079.1 GCA_947626985.1 uncultured Lachnospiraceae bacterium
GAGTATGTCGAGACCCTTGTCGCAGAAAAAAAAGAAGAGCAATTTTATCTCTTCATTGACGAAGTTCAGCTTACCACCAAGGTGATCGACAAAGAAAACGGCGGAATTGAGGTTTCCATCTATGATATGCTGAATGAACTCAAAGCATACAGAAATCTGGATGTATATGTGACCGGCAGCAACTCCAGAGGACTTTCCAAAGATATTGCCACCGAATTCCGCGGCCGTGCAGCCCAAATCCATGTATTTCCTCTGTCCTTTGAAGAATTCTGCCCCCATGCAGGCGGCGACGAGCGAAAAGCGCTGGATACCTATATGCTCTACGGCGGCATGCCGCGCCTGCTGGCATTAACTGATGAAAAGGATAAAAAAAATTATTTGTCCTCTCTGTACAGTGAGCTGTATATAAAGGATATCGCAGAGCGCAATGGCATTGAACGTGAGGATATTCTGAATGATATTCTGGATTTCCTCGCTTCACAGATCAGTTCCCTGACAAATCCCACGAACATTGCCAATGCACTGACCAGCATAAAGAATGAAAAGATCAATTCCACACTGGTTTCAAACTATGTGCAGCACATCATCGACTCGTTCCTTGTTTCCATGGCAAAACGCTATGATGTAAAAGGAAAGACTTATTTCAAATATCCTAACAAATACTACTACACAGATATCGGTCTTCGCAATGCCAGATTGAATTATCGCCAGTATGACCCCGGCCACATTATGGAAAATATTATTTACATCGAACTTCTGCGTCGGGGATATTCCGTGGATGTCGGAGTCGTGACCGATCGTTCCGGCGGCGCAAATGCGCAAAAAGAAATCGACTTCGTTGTAAATGACGCAGATAAAAAAATATATATCCAGTCCGCTTTCCAGTTGAATACAGAGAGAAAAGAAGCCTCTGAACTTGCATCTCTGATGCTGACAAAAGATTTTTTCAAAAAAATCATCGTCCGCATGGACATTCCGCATAACTTCTATGACGACAACGGCATTTTCCACTGCAATTTCACAGACCTGCTTCTTGGCCGTGTAGAATTATTTTAACCAATACACCGGAAGGATACTGTAAATATTCCGTTTTGGGCCATAAAAAAGACGAGCTCCCCAGCCTTAAATATTGAACTGCCCCAGCTTAAAATGAAGTCGGGGCAGTTCACTGTTTTGATAATAATGCCAGCGGCCGACCGCAGGTGCCGTCCTTTTTCTCTGTCAGCTGTTTCCCCTCAGCTTTGCCCTATTGTGCCAATCTATTCCTTAGTCCGGTCTATAATCAAATTGCATATACACATAACAGCGGCAAACAATACTCCCGCAACCGGCCAGACTACCCATGTGATTTCCCAGTCGTCCGTCAAAAAGCTCCATCCGAGATATATCGCAGCCGCTCCCAGCCAGTAGATCGTCCCCACATTTTCCTTGATACGGATTTTCCTTCGATCACGAAGCGCATAGTCGCCCTCTTTCAAAAGCTTCTGCATGCTCGCCCAGCGAACGCCGGCCAGGATAAAAAGCACCGCTCCAGTTCCCGCCAGGAGCAGCGTAACAGTCAGCATTACTACAGTAAAAAACTCTTTTCCCGTGAAACTGCCGATAAAAAGCGGAACAGGGGAAAGAACACACAGGCAGGCAGCTATGAGATTGAATTTTACATAGACAGGCCTGTATGCTTTCTGTTTTTCCTTTACCATTCCGTCCACGCCATACTCCATTTCAAACGGCTCTTTTTCAATAAACTCAAAAGGCGCGTTTTTGAAACCGCAAAAGATGAAGATCGCCACTGCGGGCGCAACAATCATCAGCAGCGCAGCAACCCCGATTCCCCCGGCCAGATTTTCGGAAACGGGATGCCCCGGAAGCTCCGACACAACGCCCAGGAGGAGAAGGGGGATTACAGCAGCAATACACAAAAAAGTGGCAGCGGCAATATAAAAGGCCGCCCGTTTTCTCCATTCCAGAAATTCGTTTGCCTGAGCGAGGGAAATCCGTTTCACAGACACCTGGTCTGTATCGTCCGCAAATTCTTCGTCCTCGATCTCATCCTTGAGAAGATAATCTGTGGTCACTCCAAAGAGCCTGCTGAGCATCAATATCCTCTCAAGGTCGGGCACAGTCTGGGCGCTTTCCCATTTGGAAACCGCCTGCCTCGACACCTGCATTTTTTCCGCCAGCTCCTCCTGGGACCAGCCGTTCTTTTTTCTTAAATTCGTTATTTTGTCTGCCAGGATCATGTTTCTTTCCTCCGCATGGATTAGTCGGCGGCCTTTTGTGCCATCCGCAATAAAAATCATAGCCTGTTTTGCGGTTGCATACCACCAAACAGCGGCTGGAAATCTGTCAACCACAGGTTGCACAGCGCCTGTTTTCCCGTTGGAAAAGCCTGTCCGCTTACAACGCGATACGGTATTCCAGGAGCCGGTAGATCTGTCCGTCTCTGGGATCTGTCTTCTCCTCCCCGCCGATAAGCGAAAAACTGAGAGACCTTGCCAGAGCATTCGCCGCCGCGTTTTCCTCCCGCGTTGTATACACGAATTCCTTTGCGCTGCGCTCGTCTCTGCAAAACTGCATCAACCCCCGGACGATCTGCTTTCCATATCCCCTGCGCACATAATCCGGCCCGACGCAGATCCCTGTATCCTCATATGTATACGGGCCTGTCTGCACGACTCCCCCGAAGCCTATCGCCCTGCCGCCTGTCCTCTCATAAACCAGAAACGCATCATGATCCTCCTGAAATGCTATCGTCCGCTCAATCCTGCGTCTGGCCTCCTCCTCGTCGGGCGTGATTCTCCAGAGCATATATTTCGCGCTCTCCGGCCGCGACCAGACGTTGAGATACATGTCTTTCCAGTCGGAATACTTCGCCTTATCCAAAATCAGATCTTCTGTCTCAATCATATTTCCCTCCATCATAATCGCCGCCTGTTTTAACCTAAAACCCGGCTTATAGTTACTCAAACCCTCACTGGGGGATAACTCCCAGTGAGGCGAGGAACAACTTGTCAGTATGGTGCATTAAGTATCCAGTTCACAGAAATATAATGTATTGGTATCAGCATCATATAGTCCTAAAGTAAAATTGAATGAATACCTGTCTAAAATATCTGTCTCTGCACCATTTTGCCTGTCAATCAGAAGATAATACCCGTTTTGTATTTCCGGGACAATCGGATGCCCCTCATTGTCGGTCAGCATAGGGCCAATTTGGGTTGTCTCATCAGACAGGCCATAAACCAGTGCCTGCACTGTATCATCAAGAGGAAATTCACTCCACTCCGAAGAATTTTTGATTTCTTCCAGAAAAGTATCATCGCCAAAATGATACGCAATACAGGTTGTTCCATCTCCATGAAAACCGCCATGGGTATCGTAATTTGAAATTTCTTCCCCTTCTGATATGTCAAGGCCCAACGCCTTTGCCGCCTCGTCACTCTTTGCGCCACAGGCCGTCAGGACAGACATTAAAAGAATTAAAAACAATAATGACGCTAAGATTTTTTTCACAAGGAAATCTCCTTTTCAACTTACAATTTTTCTTTGAGTATATCAAACATATCCCCGGCTTTCAACCAATCAAATGCAATTCTCAACACTTCTATACTTCCCAGGATTCCGATTGATTAAGAGAATCTTTAAAACCTGCAGTTGGTTTTGTGAAAAAGCGCGTCCATTGAATCCAACCGGCTCTTTTGCTATAATACAACCAGAAAGCGAAAGGACGGTGTTCTTAATGCCGAGTATATTAAGTGAACGCATTGCCGCTCTGCGAAAAGAGAGAGGCCTTACCCAGGAACAGCTGGGCAGGATGACAGGCGTATCTTCCCAGGCCGTAGGCAAGTGGGAAAAAGGCGGCGCGCCGGATGTTGAGCTGTTACCGGTCCTGTCCCGGCAATTGGGCGTGACCATTGATGCTCTTTTCGGCCTGGATGGCGGAGAACAGATTAACGTGGAGGACGCAGTGCGGCGGTGGATGCTCACCGTTCCCCGGGGCCAGCGGATTGACCAGTTGTGTCGGCTGGTGTGGCTTGCCGCCGGGCCGCTTATGAGCAGCAAGCCAGAGGACGTAATGGATATCAGCGGATACGAGAACTGCTGTGAATACGAGGATATGGAGGACAACGTGGCGGTTCATTGGCTTCGGCGCACACGAATCGCCATGGAGGACGGAACCATCCTGGGTATCCGGGCCAACGATATGTCCTTTGTCTCTGTCTGGCCAGAACCCAAAACAGGCTGGAAATCATTTTTAGAAGAAAATGACCGGTATCGTAAGCTGTTTTCTGTACTGGCAATGCCTGACTGTCTGGAATTGCTGGAATATCTTCATACCAGGCCGCGCCTTGACCACCGACGTTATACGCCGGGAGTCATCGCAAAAGCCATGGGCATGGATGTGGCGGAAGCGGAAACCTTAATGAATGCGCTGGCAGAGTTAGGGGTATTAAGCAAAATTGATCTGGAGACAGAAAATGGGATGCTCCATGCCTATCTGCTCTGCGAAGATGAAGCGCTTGTTCCCCTGCTCTATTTCGCCCGATGGTTCATCACGGGCGGGGGCGCTTTCTTAGACGCTCCATATCGGAAATCCCCTATGCTGCGGGATTAGTACAGTGCTGCATTAATTATCGAGTAATCAGCACCCGCTATCCGCGCCAGCACTGCGTTGTCATCAGTCAGCGATGGACCCCCATCGCTTCCTTCTTCCGCCTTGTGTTGACACGGATATCAGGCACTGAATTACTTCGATATTAATGCAACGCTGTACCAGGAGAATCGACATGAACTATTATTTGAAGAAAAATTGGAGAAAACTTGCGCTGGCCTGCTTCCTCGGAATATTCTGCGAAGGCGTCTATGTGATTTTGCAGTTCATCATGATGCAGTCTTTTGACGCGGCAATCAATTTGGATTTTCGGAGCTTTCTGCTTTGGACAGCGGCGGAGGTCAGTGGATATAGCCTTTATATGGGTACAGCGGCTCTTAAGGGTATCTTTGAAGCAAGGGCAATCCGAACTATGAACAACCAGGTGCGTCACGATCTTTATCTGTCTCTGCTGGACAAAACCCACACGTCCTACCATAGCCAGGACACCGGCGAGTACATCTCCTGGCTGACCACCAACGTCAAACAGATTGAGCGTCTTGCCTGGGAGCCGTTTTTTAGTTGTGCCGGCAATATCGCGCTGGTGGTCTGGTGCATTCTGGCCCTGATTTCTCTTCATTGGCTCATGCTGGCGGCCGGGCTGTTTTCCGCCGCAGTGATGCTGGTGGTGCCAAGGCTGTTCCGGAAGCGCATGGAACAGCTGGGCGAAGCCTGCGCCGCTGCCGAGGCCGACGGTGTCAGCAGGCTGAAGGATTTGCTGTCCGGCTTTGATGTGCTGCGTTCTTTTGGCCGTACCGACCGGTTTTTAAGCCAGGGCGATTCTGTGAGTGATATGATGGAACTCCCCGGCTGCCGCAGAAGCTGCGTACAGTTCAGTATCTCCTGCCTGACCGGATTTTTCAGTGTATCCCTGCAGATCTTTCAACAGGTAGTAACGGTAATGCTGGCATTCCAGGGGAAGATCATCCTGGGTGCTATGGTAAGTGCCAGCAACTTAACCGCCGGGATTACCAACGGCCTGCGCACTATCGCCGACCACCGTATGTCTTTGGCATCCGCCAGACCCTATTTCAAAAACATCACTGTCCACGCCAATGAAACCCGGACCGGGGCTGACGCCAGACCGGAACAGGTGAACCGAGCTATCACAGTAGAGAATCTCAGTTTCCAGTACGGCGAGCGCCCTATTCTGCAAAACCTGTCTCTCCAATTTAAGAAAGGCGGCAAGTATGCCCTCACCGGCCCCTCCGGCTGCGGGAAGTCCACGCTTCTGAAGCTCCTGCTGGGCTGGCTGCCGGACTACAGCGGAACCATCCTCTTCGACGGCTCGGACGCCCGCGATTTCACGCCGGAACAGCTCCAACAGCAAATGAGCTGCATCGAGCAGAACGTGTTCCTTTTCAACTCCACCATCCGGGACAACATCATTTTGGGCGGGACGTTTACCGACGAGCAGATGGAGAAAGCCCTCCGGGACAGCGCCCTCATGAGTGATCTGGCCTCCATGCCGGACGGTTTGGATACCATCGCGGGCGAAGGAGGCGGCAGCCTCTCCGGCGGACAGAAACAGCGTGTGGCCATTGCCCGTGCACTGATCCATGACCGCTCCATCCTTCTTGTGGACGAGGGCACCAGCGCATTGGACCAGAAGAACGCGGACATTGTAGAAAAGAGTCTGCTGGCGAATCCCGACCTGACGCTGATTTTGGTCAGCCATCATCTCACTCCCGAACGGAAAGGACAGTTTACCCAGGTGTACAGCTTACAGCCGGCGGCATACCATCTAAAACCGGCATACATAGAATAGTGAGCCGTTCACAACCTCAGTTCAGCATTAAAAGAACTGGAAGCCTGAAAACCTGATAATCGTCACCAAACAGTTCCATTACGCATCATAACTGTCGCTGCTGTTTATCACATGATGCCGGGGGCAAAGGTGCCATACATTTACCGGACAACTCAGTTTATTACAAAAGGACAATTCGGGTCATTTAAGACCGCAAGGACGGAGGATCTTAAGGTGTAGGAAAGATAATGTACCGTCTTTTCCCGATCCCGGATATCTTTATATTTGATCCAGTCGATCAGAATCCCGGCAAGCGCCTCTGTATAAAACTCGCACAAAAGCTGTTTGTAGCCCGGTTCCAGAACCACCTGAGCCTCCTGCTCCGCCTGCTCGATGACAGACGTGATCACTTCTATAAAGTCTGTGTGAAAAAACCGTTCCATCTCGTCCCGTCCCACGGAATCATAGACACAGTTAATGATGTGATCGTTTTTCTCAGTATAATCCATGATAAAACAGATAGCTTCTTCATAATCTACCAGCAGATCAAAATTTTTCACCACTTCTATTGCTTCTTCCTCAAACATCCACTTTACCAATGCGTAAATATCTTCAAAATGATAATAAAAGGTTTTTCTGTTAATACCACAGTCCTTTATGATCTCGCTTACGGTTATTTTGGAAAGCGGCTTCGTCTTCAGAGCCTTTTTTAAAGAATTCACAATGGTTCTTTTGGTGTTCTGCGACGCAGCAGAATAAGTCATACCAATCACCTCCGGATTATATTATAATACTGTTTTTTTATTTTTCAATATACAAATCCGGACAGTTGTCCGGTATATCCCCGTGTCCTGATATCCCTGGGATTTTACCGTCAAATTGTCCGGTGCGGACAACTATGGGTTTGAAAAAAGAAAGCACCGATTATTTCTAACCGATGCTGTTAAAAATTATGTTCAATTAAACAAACAGGAATTACCCTTCCTGATTTGATGTTCTCAATTCTGCGATAAGCTTCAAGCTTTACAAAATCCGTATTTACGCGATATTTTTAAAATCTCCAAAGAGAACAGATCAAGGCCGGAATTATCCGGATCATCCTCCTGCACCGGCTGAAGCATACACAGGATTACTCCCCTATAGCAATTTTAATGTCTTTTCTGTAAAACCGCAGCATCAATGCGAAGCCTACCGCCGCCGCCACAGTATCAGCCACTGGTACAGATAACCACACTGCGTTCAGTTTCCCGGTAAGGGACAGCAGCCATGCCATAGGAATGAGTACGGCATAGTTGCGGCTCAAATCCACCGCCATGCTTGTAAAGCTGTGGCCGAGTGACTGGATGATGACCGTACTCATGTTGCGCACCGCCACCAGCAGATAGCAGCAGGACAGAGCGCGCATTCCCCATATTCCGATGGCCACCATCTCGTCCGTGGCGCTGAACATCCGCAGGAACATCTCAGGGAAGCCGGCACAAAGTACAGTTCCTATTGCCATCAGCCCCATGGCATAGAAATAGCCAAACCGGATAGCCTGGTTGATACGCCCGATGTTTTTTGCGCCGTGATTGTATGCGATGACCGGTGCCGTAGCTGCCTGGCGCAGGTCATATTTGGTGAATGTTTCCTTATGGCTCACGCCCTTTGTCATATCCTTTTTTATTCTTTCGTTCATTGCCCCGGCTTCAGCGGCCCGCAGCAGCAGCCGGCCGCAGCGCCGCCGTCAATCAGAATCGTGGAGCCGGTGATGAATGCGCCCGCAGGCCACATAGAAATCAGGAAAATGGTTCTGGCCGTCTGATGCATTCTGCTCTTTGATTTGTTCCATCAGAAAACGTGGATTGCGGTCTGTATGCTCCATCGACTCCAGATCACCGATACACTGCAGTTCACCGATGGTGTTTCCTTCTGCTTTGACCCATTCCCGCGGGTTCTCAAAGAAATGTACCGCAGCAGACAGCATAGCTGCTTTCCCGAATGTACCGCAGTATTTCAGTCCATTATTTTACTTCTCCTTCCCTCCTATTTTGCAAATTCACCGTCAAATTGTCCAGTTTGTCCGGTTTTTACACAAAATGCCACAAATGACCGTGTGAAATCTCTTAAAATCTTCATAAAATGTAGCCGTTGGAGGAAAACGACAGATAATTTTTCATACGGAGGCGCCAAAATGTCTGAGAAACGATACGTGATCGAAATGCGGACCCCTCTGGGGATAAGGCACGGAACGATAAAGGCCAGCATTATGCAGGACAGGATCAGGGGCTGTCTGGAACTGATGAATCATTCGGAACCATTTTCCGGAAGCATTGACGGGGAGGGCAACTGTGAATTCACCGGGAAGATTATTACCCTGATGAGAACCATTTCGTATAAAGCGGCCGGAACGATAAAAGAAAATAAGATAACGCTGACTCTTCAGGGGGAACGCAACACATTTCAGATCACAGGCACTGCGGACCAGGAAGAATCCCGGCAAAAGGAGGAAAGATCACATGGAAAAGTTTTATGGCGCCGTCATTAGGTTCAGGAAGCTGCTGATGCTTCTTTTCCTGATCGGGGCAGGCGTGAGCGCATACTGTTATCGCTTCATCTCAGTAAATTATGACATAAATTCCTATCTGCCGAAGGATTCCGTATCCACGAAAGCTCTGGATGTGATGAGCGAAGAATTTGAGGGAGCGATCCCTAACGCCAGGGTCCTGATAAGGGATGTAACCTATAAAGAAGCGCTGGATTATAAAGAAAAACTGGAGGCGGTGGACGGAGTGATCTCCGTCATGTGGCTGGATGACGTAACACTCCCTGATACCCCGCTGGAGCTCTACGACCAGGATACCATAGAAACCTACTATAAAGACGACGCGGCCCTCTTTACGGTCACGATAGATGAGGAAAGCATCCTTTCCGCCGTGGATACCATCCGGGAGATCATCGGAGAAGAAAACGCCATGACAGGAGCCGCAGTCAGCACCGCTGTAGCCACGGAAAGCACAGTAAAGGAAGTCCGGGAGATCTCGGTGATCTCCGTCCTCTTTCTGATCGTGGTCCTGCTGATTACTACCACTTCCTGGGCAGAACCCTTCGTGGTCCTGGCGGGCCTTGGGATCGCCATTGTGATCAACGCCGGCTCCAATCTGATCTTCGGAGAAATATCCTTTGTGACAAATGCGGCGGGAAATATCCTGCAGCTTGCGGTTTCTCTGGACTATTCCGTATTTCTGATCCACCGGTTCGAGGAATACCGCCGGGAGCTGGATCCTGAGGAAGCCATGAAGAAGGCTCTGACCCACTCCACCTCCTCCATCTCTTCCAGCGGCCTGACTACGGTCATCGGATTCCTGGCACTGACGCTGATGCGCTTCCGGATCGGACCGGACCTGGGACTTGCGCTGGCGAAGGGGGTCGGAATCAGCCTTCTTACGGTGTTCTTATTTATGCCGGGGCTGATCCTGGCGTTATACAAATGGATGGATAAAACATCGCACCGCTCCTTCCTTCCCACCTTCAGAAAGCTTGGAAAGGTAACATGCAGGATCACCGTCCCGCTGGGAATCGTGTTTGTGCTCGCCATCATTCCCTCCTATATCACCAGTACCAAAAATTCCTATTATTACGGGGCTTCCCATATCTTCGGTCCGGGAACGCGATCCGGAGACGACACGGCTCTGATTGAGGAAATTTTTGGAAAAAACGATACCTATGTTCTGATGGTTCCGACGCAGGACATTCAAGCCGAAAAGGAGCTGTCCGACCGCCTGCACCAGCTGGAGGAAGTTACATCCATTACGTCGATCCCGGACATCATCGGAACAGCGATCCCGGTGGACATTATCCCTGACGATCTGCGAAAGCAGCTGCGATCGGAGCATTATGACCGGATGGTCCTTTCGGTAGCCGCCGACTATGAAGGAGAGGAAACAGAGAAGCTGGTAGAAACCATCCGGAAAATTGCCGAAGAATATTATCCGGACGAATATTACCTTGCGGGCGAAGGGATCAGCACCTATGACCTGATGGAAACCGTAACGGCAGATACGATCAAGGTGAATCTGCTGGCAGTGGGAGCGGTATTCGCGGTGCTTGTGCTCACCATGAAATCCCTGATCCTCCCCATCATCCTCGTACTCTCCATAGAAACCGCCATATGGATCAATTTTTCAGTCCCGTATATTCTGGGACAGACAATCTTTTATATCGCTTATCTGATCATCAGCTCCATACAGCTGGGAGCGACGGTGGACTACGCGATCCTGTTTACAGACCGCTATAAGGAAAACCGCGCGCATTTTGACAAAAAAACATGCATCGTGGAGACTACATCCAACGTAACATCATCCATCCTGACATCCGGGATCGTTCTTACCGTAATAGGCTTTCTTCTGGGAGTCTTCTCGACCCACGGCCTGATCTCCCAGCTGGGATACATGCTCAGCCGGGGCACGGTCTGCTCCCTGCTGGCGGTGCTGTTTGTCCTGCCCGGTCTTTTATATCTGCTGGACGGCACTTTTATAAAAAAGTAAAACGGAGGTTTTGAGCAATGAGTAAAAAGAAAAAAACAGAAATTTCCATAGCGGCGCTGGCGGCCGTTTCTCTCATCGTGACGGGAGTCAGCCCGAAGTTCACAAAAGCAGAAGAAACAAATCCGGAGAAAAAATCGGAGACCGTGTATGTGATCGCGGACGCGTCCGGAGACGCTCAGGAGGTTATCGTAAGCGACCGTCTCTCCAACACAGAGGGGCAGAATAAGATCAATGACAGATCCGATCTCTCCGATATTGAAAACGTGTCCGGCAACGAAAAATTTTCACAGGACGGAGAAGATGTGGTATGGGAAACGGACGGAAGCGATATCTACTATCAGGGAAAAAGCGATAAAGAGCTCCCGATCTCCGAACATATTACATATTATCTGGACGGAAAAGAGATCTCTCCGGAGGACTTGGCAGGGCAGAGCGGAAAGGTAAAAATACGGTGCGATTTCACTAACCGGCAAACTTCGCAGACAGACACAGGGGACAGCAGGGACCGGATCTATGTTCCATTTACCGTAATGACGGGAATGATCTTCAGCGACGACTGTGCGAAAAACGTGGAGATAAACAGCGGCAGGGTGATCACAAACGAGGGCATGACGATTGTGGTGGGCGCCGCCTTCCCGGGTCTGCAGGAAAATCTTGAGATCGATGAGGAGAATGACCTGGAACTGGATCTCGACATTCCGGATCATGTAGAAGTGACTATGGACGCGGAGCATTTTGAAATGGAAACCTCCGCTTCCTTGGTGCTGAGCGATATGTTCCGGGACATTGATCTGGATAATATAGACGCCAGGAACGATCTGGAGGAAGCGATCGAAGAACTGACTGACGGCGCGGACGATCTGCAGGACGGCAGCGAGGAACTGGCGGACGGTATCCGGGAGCTGTACGACAAAACGCCGGACCTGACGGAAGGAGTCCATACGCTGCAGGACGGGATTGTTCAGTATACCGGCGGCGTTTCCGATATCCGGTCAGGCGCCCGGGAATTAAAAGACGGAAGCAGCCAGCTGCTTGACGGAACTGTAAGCTTATCCTCCGGTGCCGGCGACCTGGCCTCAGGCGCAGATACTCTGGCAGACGGGGCCAGCTCTCTGAAATCCGGCACAGAAGAAATGAAAAGCGGCATATCCCAGGCTAAAGCAGGAACAAAACAGCTGCTGGAAGGCTATTCGGGAAAACAGGGGGCCATGGCAGGCGCAGAGTCTGTGGCAAATGGAGCGAAGGAACTGGATAAAGGGATGGATGCGCTGGTTTCAGGCGCGGATACGCTTATGACCGGAGCCGATACCCTGACTGGAGGGATCGCAGACATTCAGGAAGGAGCGGCGGCGCTGGATGAAGGCGCAGAGTCCCTGCAGAGCGGCGCGGCGGCGCTGGTACAGGGTACGGAACAATCATCCTCTTCCTCCGGACAGCTGGTAACAGGTCTGGAAGGAGTAAGTCAGGCCCTCGCGGCACTTCAGACCAGCCTGGCAGGAAACGGAGAAGAAAACCAGGGCGCGCTCACGCAGCTGAAGCAGGCGCTGGATCAGATCCTGCTGGCGGTAAGCGGCGGCACGGAAGGTTCAGACAGCATTCACAGCTGTTACGAAGCAATATTAAAAGATGTACAGATCCTGAACGAATATTATAATCAGGCTTCCGAAACAGCAGCGGAAACATCCCGGAGCAATTTACAGAAAAGCATTCAGACAGCTTCTCCGGTCAGTACCGCAATAGAAACGGAAAATACCGCAGCAGAAACGGAAAATACCGCGGAATATGAACAGCTGAAAACAGCCACAGCTTCTTCCAGGGCGGCCGCAGAAGCAGCCGCGGCCCAGGCATCTGAAAAATGGGAACAGGCAGAGGAGATGACCAGCAGCGCAGAGGGAAATCTCACAGCTGCACAGGGCCAAAAGCAGTCGGCGGACGCACAGGCCGCGTCGGCAGATTCCCTTTATCAAAATGCCGTAAACGCGTACACGCCAATGCTGTCAAATATACGAAGCACACTGAATACCATCGGCCTGTCCCAGTATGCCGGATATGTGGACGACGGACAGTCTACAGCGGCCTCGGTAGCAGGCGGATATCAGTCTGCAAACGGGAGCTACGAAACTGCCGCCGGAAACTATGAGGCCGCTGCGGATGATTATAGATCCGCCGCGTCCGTTTACCAGGACTCCGCAAAATATTACAGAGAAGCAGTTGAATCCTATGAAAAAACCATTGCGGATTATGAAGCGGTCATCGCTCAGTATGAGAAGCTGCTCTCCGGCCGGACCGCGGCAAAAGAGGAAAATGACTCCGGTATTCAGACTCTTTCTGCCCCGGAGAATGCGCCGGCTGTATCCTCTGCTCCTGCAGACAGCATAAGCCAGGGCGTACCTGACGAGGTAAAATCAGCGCTGCAGGATCTTACCGCAAATACTATGAAATTAGGCGTTATAGAGAACGGGAATTCCCAGGCACAGATCCCGGGACTGACGGCGAGTATTAAAGCGCTGGAGGAATCCCTTTTTGGGGACGGACAGGAAACCGCAGGATCCCTGGGAGAGCTTGAAGCTGCAATCGGTCAGCTGTATCAGGGCGTGGGAAGCATGGAAACAACAGATACCAGTACGCTCCTGGGCGGGGCAAGGGCCCTGAACGCAGGAAGTGAGCAGCTTACCGCAGGCGCGGGCGCACTGGCGGACGGAATCGGCAATCTGAAAGCAGGTACCTCCACCCTGACGGAGGGGACGGCGCAGCTTGGCGCAGGCGCCGCTTCCATAACGGAAGGAGCAGGCGCCTTCCAGACAGGAATAAAAAGCGCAAAATCAGGAAGCAGCCAGCTGGCGGAAGGCGCAGGTCAGCTTTCGGATGGAATCCGGCAGCTCTACAGCGGTACGATGCAGGTGGACAGCGGAATGGCCTCTCTTGGCTCAGGCGCCAACAGTCTGAACAGCGGCGCGGTATCGCTTTTATCCGGAGCTTTGGAACTGTCGGACGGCGCGGACACACTGGCCGCCGGCGCAGATTCTCTGGTCAGCGGAGCGAAGGAGCTGGACCAGGGCGTTTCAGAATTAAAAGACGGAGCAGATGAGCTTCATTCCAATTCCCCCGAACTCATCGACGGAGCAGAGGAATTATCAGACGGAGCAGAGGAGCTTTCCGAAGGCGTTTCAGAGTTAAATGACGGCGCCGGGGAGCTTCGGGACGGAATGAAGGAGCTGAACGAAGACGGCATTCAGAAACTGAAGGAACTCTTCCTTGACGATCTGGACAAAATGCTGGATCGTCTCCGTGCGATTCAGGACGCGGGAAATGATTATAAGTCGTTTTCCGGGATTTCAGAAGAAATGAGCGGAGAAGTGAAATTTATCATAAGAACCGAAGGAATTACGGATTAGACACACATAACCAACGGGCTGATCAGCGTATATTCTGCAGTACCGCCAATATGCGGCTATAAAGCCGATGCAGGCAGGCAGCATGTCTATATTGCTATCAGCCCGGCGTTCAACCCCTGCGTTCAGCCTCCCGTCCGTGATCATATCTGCGCCGCCGCAGTACCCGAGGGGGGAATATTTACGCCATGTTCCTGTCAAAGTCTAAGTATCTTGTTCCTTGATAACTTGGCCACGCTGCAGTAATTTTCCTCCGTAAACCCTGATTCACAGCAAGGCTTTCTTCAAATCCTCAGCATACTGTGCCTGCTGTTTTTTCAAATAGGCTTTCACGAACGGTTTCATGATTACTTTCTTCGCTGTAACTTCCTCCGTAAATTCAATTTCCGTCCGCTCTCCATCACTGCGGAATATTCCTGTCCAATATCCCTTCATGTTATCATTTTCCATATCAAACTCCCATCGTTTATACGGTTCCATAAACGTAACAGTAAAATTGGTCGGGTATCCGGCCTTTGTATATTCCACAAACTGCTTTTCATTCAGAATCTCGATTCTGCTCATTAATCTCCATAATGGCTTTTGCTCTTTTAACAGCTTCGATCACATCCTTCAAAGCCAGTTTCTTCAGACACCTCTTAAAATTCGCCTCATGCTTGAACTCATCCATGTTCTCAAAGCTTTCGTCGTAGGCCTTATTGATCGGCGTGATGTATTGTTTTCTGTGGGAAAACGATCCACGACAGTCCATCTTATGAAGAATCATCCAGAGATCAAAGGTAAAGTTACTGTAACCAAATTTGTAGGTTATCTGTTTCTTAAGGCTCTTTGTGTCAGCCATACGATCCATGGTTTCTCTAAACTGCCTCACATGAACCTCCTCAGAGCTTTCATAATCAGACAAATGCCAGATTTCAACCTTGTCCGTTATTGCAAGTGACTTGGCTCGCTTCAGCGGATCCTTCTGGATCTGTTTGTTAAAAGAGACCTTGCTAACGGCCTCAGGAGCATTATTGATTTGATCCTGAAGCCATTCCAGATACCACTGTTCTGTTTCTCCCTCCTCGCTGAAGTAATATTTCAGAGTACTTTTACGCTTGATCATTCAGCCACCTCCCTTGCGAGAAGTTCTTCAAAGATCGGCGTAAAGTCGATA
>CANQUG010000080.1 GCA_947626985.1 uncultured Lachnospiraceae bacterium
GTTCATGAGACCGCTTTAACGGACGGAGGAACGGCGCTTGTGATCCTGAAGATTACAGATCCTTCACAGAAGGTTTCTGTGAAAATTTCTTCTGAAGGTCTGGAGAGTGCCTGTGTGGAAGTGCAGTAGGAAAGCTGCTGCATTCCAGGCAGTGAATGAGAAGTGGAAGTGAAGCAGGAAGGCTGCTGTATTCCCGGCAGTGAAGGAAAAGCGGAAGTGAAGCAGGAAAGCTGCTGTAGTTTCAGCAGTGTATTGAAAACAGAAAAGCAGACGGAATAAGATTAAGCGAAAACTGCCGCATTTGGGGGATCCCTTCGAATGAGGCAGTTTTTGGGTTTGGGTTTCAGGTTTTAAATTTGGGATTCAGTTTTTGAGTTTTGAGTTTCAGACTTTGGATTTGAGGTTCCAATTTTTTGAGTTTCAGCTTTTTGAGTCTCGGGTTTTCAGCTTCTTCGGTTTCCCTGCCTATTTTCCGATCTGCCTGTAGAATTTCCCGGGGGAGTCTGGTAAAATAAAGAATCATATCTTTCCGCAGGAGGCAGAAAGGGTGCAGGACAGGCTGTGGGATCAGAAAACTTTGGAGGGAGTAAATTATGGGGAGATTTGTCAATCCGGATAACAGCGCTTTTAAAAGAGCCCTGAATTCAAAGATATATGTTGACAAGACCGGTTTGCTAGAGGAAATGAACGCATTGATGGATACCGAGCAGTGCTGCATCTGCAACAGCCGTCCCCGGCGCTTCGGAAAAACCATAACGGCCAATATGATGGCGGCATATTATAGCTGCGGCTGTGATTCAGGGGAATTATTTGACGGGACTGTCATCAGCAGGACGGAAGATTTCAGAAAACATCTTAATCAATATGATGTGATCCGTTTGGACATTCAGTGGTTTCTCACTCCTTCAAAGCCTGTGGAGACTGTGGTAAGGCGGATCGAGGAAAGCGTTGTGGATGAACTGCGGGATTATTATCCGGATGAAATACAGGATCAGAATATTTCCCTGGCAGACGGGCTCAGCCGGATTTATAAAACTGCCGGCAAAAAATTTATTGTGATCATCGATGAGTGGGATGTTCTGATTCGTGAGGAAACGGAAGATACGAAGATTCAAAAGGATTATATTGAGTTTCTCAGAACTTTGTTTAAAGGAAGCTACCCGGCGGAGTTTCTGCATCTCGCCTATCTGACCGGTATTCTTCCGATCAAGAAGGTAAGGACGCAGTCGGCATTAAATAATTTTGAAGAGTTTACCATGCTTGAGCCGGATATGCTGTCTCCCTATATCGGATTTACGGAAGAAGAAGTCAGAGAATTATGCGTTCGATATCACAGAAATTATGAAAATGTAAAACGCTGGTACAATGGATATGTGCTGGGAGAATATCAGGTGTATAATCCTAAAGCGGTAGTCAGTGTTATGATGAGAGGTGCGTTCCGCAGCTACTGGTCACAGACCGGAACGTATGAGTCTATTCTGCCGTTTATCAATATGAATTTTGACGGGCTAAAAACTGCGATTATTCAGATGCTTTCAGGAACAGCGGTGGAAGTGAATGTTAATACGTTTCAAAATGATATGGTTTCATTTAAAAACAAAGATGATGTGATTACATTGTTGATTCATCTGGGATATCTGACATACAGCTGGAGAAAAAAAGCAGCATACATTCCGAATGAAGAAATCAGGCAGGAGTTTTTAGCCGCAACTCAGGATGAAGAATGGAGTGATCTGATCAGTTTTCAGCAGGCATCAAAAAATTTACTGGATGCAACTCTGGCCATGGATTGCAGGAGAGTTGCGGAGGGAATTGAAACATTTTATTAGCTGCCGTTGCGTATGATAAAAAGAAAAAAGGACATGAGTGTATCATTGAGAAATATACAGTATCGTAAAGATAAGAATTATGCAAATAAATTGTTTTGGTTATACAGGTATGAATTTTTTTGCTGTTAAGAGAAAACGAAAGAATAGACAGAATAGGAGGATTGTTTTGGAAGACAAAATTGGAGAAAACATGACATCGGATACAGAGAAACGCTCCGGAGAGCAGGAGGGCGGAGAGGAAAGGACTCTTCCTACGCAGGAGGAGGTTTTAAGAGAATGGATCGAGACGCGGGAGGAATCCCGGAAGGAAGCCATGGAAAACTATTTTAAGGGAATGTATCCTATGATGTTTGTGGCGGGATTTTTTCTTTTGGCTACTGCTTATCAGGAGGGGAGGAGGATCCGTTATCTGGGAGTGGCCGGAGCGGGCATGCCCTCTCTGATTCTGGTGACGGTTTCTTTCATTCTGGGAGCAGGCCTTGTGTTTGCCGGCGCGCGTATCATGAAAAAGCAGAAGCAGGATCGGATGCGGGAGATGGAAGAGCGGGTAAAAGCCATGCAGGCACAGCAGGGGGAGAAGGAGAACGCCGGTTCCGGACAGAAGAGGCCGAGGACCATTGCGGAGAAGGCCGCTATGACTGCCCGAACGGAGGAGGCTGCTATGACTGCCCGAGCGGAGAAGGCCGCTATGGTTGCTCGAACGGAGGAGGCCGCTATGACCGCCCGAGCGGAGGAAGCTGCTATGACCGCCCGGGAAGAGGAGACGGAACATACGGGAGAAGATGCCTGAAAGGACATGCCTTGCGCATGGAATTTTTCGGAAACAGGCGGAGTGTTCTGACGGAAATCTCAGACAGAAATTTTTAATGAAATTTTTTATATGGAGATTTTTAACGGAAATCCGGGATAATGAGGTACGGAATGCGGAATGAATCAAAAGGATGAAAATCGTTTTTCCATGGATGTGGAAGTGGTTTCTCAGGCTCTCAGGCAGAGAAGCGGAAGGGATTCCCTCAGGCAGGAGGGGCAGAAGCTGTATAAAAAATTTACGGAGACCAGACAGGAACCGGTGCGGCTGGCGGTTGCTCTCCGGGCATTTTTTCTGGATGAGGGCGTTTCAGAGGAGGAACGAGAGGAGTATGGAGCATATCTGCAGCGGCGTTTCCGGCCGGCGGTCCGGCAGCTGATTCAGGAGGACGGAGTGGACAGACTGGAGCGGCTGAAGGAACTGGGATGGTTCGAAAAACAGGGCCGGCAGCAGCTGGATGATTTTCTGAGAATGGCCAGGGAGCAGGGGAAGACAGGCGCTCTGGTGTGGCTGCTTCATGTGAAGGAGGAGCTGTGGGGATATGAGGACAGGGACTTTGAACTGTAGAGGGGGACATTCTTCCGCAGAAAGTGTTGAGAAAAAAATGTCGGATCTGGGTGTAAGGATTCTGGAAAACTGCCGGAACGAGCTGTGCAGTCTGTTTCCCTACCTGGACGGCGCTTTTGCCTGTCTGACTTATTGGCCGCTCCGGGAGCAGGACTGTGATGCGGAACGCAGCCTGGAACAACCGGCTTCAGAGCCTTCAGGGAAAGATGAACAGAGAGCAGTATCCGGTGGGGATGACCGTGATGCGAGACATAGCCTGGAACAAACGGAATCAGAGTATTCAGGGGCAGATGAGCAGAGAACCGTATCTGGTGAGCAGGACCGTGATGCGGGACATAACCTGGAACAAACGGAATCAGAACCTTCAGGATCAGGCGAACAGAGAGCCGCATCCGATGAGGAGAACCTGAAAACTCCGGGCAAAATTGGAACGGAAGGGAATCGCCTGATCTTTTCTCCGGGTTCCCTTGCGCAGTTTTACGTAAAGGATCCGGAAGCCCTGCGCCGGGGATATCTCCATATACTTCTTCACTGTCTGTACCTTCACCCTTTTCGGGAGGATTTGTATAAGAAAAACCTGTGGAATCTGGCATGCGATATGGCGGTGGAGCAGGTGATCCGGCGGACGCAGGCGTTTTCCTCCGGGGAAAATCCCGTAAAGGAGCGATGTCTGCAGATTCTGGGCGACCACAGCGTTTCGGCTGAACAGCTTTACGATATGCTGAAATCAGGGTGCTTCCCTTTTTCCGGGGAAGAACTGAAGCAGGCATTTTGCTTTGACGATCACAGCTTCTGGGAGGGGAGCGGTGACGGTGAAAAAAAGGCCTCTTCCCGAAAAAAGTGGGAAAAGGTGATAGCCTACACCGGTCAGAATAAGAAGGACCGGAAGCAAAAGGCGGGGACGAAGCAGGGAAGCGACGAGGAAGAACTGGAAGAGGTTCAGAAGAGTCGGTATGACTACAGCAGGTTTTTAAAGCGCTTTGCGGTTCTGCGTGAGGAAGTGGAACTGGACGAGGATTCTTTCGATTATATTCCTTATTATTTTGGCATGGAGCATTATGGAAATCTGCCCTTCGTGGAGCCTCTGGAGTATAAGGAGGTGCACCGGCTGGAGGAGCTGGTGATTGCCATTGATACCTCCGGTTCCTGCTCTGCGGCCACGGTTCAGCAGTTCCTTGCGGAGACCTACGCGATTCTCAGTGAGAAGGAAAATTTCTTTCGGAAGATGAAGGTTTATATCCTTCAATGCGACTGCTATGTGCAGGATGCGGCGGTGATCCGCTCCCGGGAGGAGTGGGACGATTACAGTAAAAATATTCATATACATGGAAGGGGCGGTACGGATTTCCGGCCGGTTTTCCGGTATGTGAAGGAGCTTCAGGAGAAGAAGGAGCTGAAAAATCTGAAGGCGCTGATTTACTTTACCGATGGGGACGGAATATATCCCAGAGAGCAGACGGGATATGAAACCGCCTTTGTGTTTTTGAACAAAACCGTAAAAATGGAGATGGCACCGTCATGGGCCAGGAAGCTGATCGTAGGGCGCGGCGTCTCCCGTGGGGAATAATCGAAACGGCAGGCGTGATAAAACCGGACAGCAGGTGCATTGCACCCTGCCGGAGAGAGCTTCTCTTTACCTGAGAGAGTCAGGAGCAGGCAGGGAGAGGGAACAGGAGAAGGTGTGAAATGAACATCAGGGAAGCAAAACAGGAAATCATACATACGCTGCAGGCATATCATCAGAAGGACAGCGGCGGGACCTATGTATATCCTCGTGTACGTCAGAGGCCCATTCTTCTTATGGGGCCTCCGGGCATCGGAAAAACCGCTGTTATGGAGCAGATCGCGGCGGAATGTCAGGTGGGTCTGGTGGCCTATACCATCACGCATCACACCCGGCAGAGCGCCATTGGACTGCCTCATATCGAAAAAAAGATGTATGGCGGACAGCAGATGAGCGTGACGGAATATACCATGAGCGAGATTATAGCATCTGTGTATGACTGCATGGAACGCACGGGCAAGAAGGAAGGAATTCTTTTTATAGATGAGATTAACTGCGTGTCGGAAACGCTGGCTCCGGTAATGCTTCAGTTCCTGCAGAACAAGACCTTCGGCACTCATAAGGTGCCGGATGGCTGGATGATCGTGGCTGCGGGAAATCCGCCGGAATACAATAAATCCGCAAGAGAATTCGACATTGTTACTCTGGACAGAGTGCGGAGGATTGATATCGGACCGGACTGTGACGTCTGGATGGAATATGCCTGGACAAACGGGATTCATCCGGCGATTCTGTCCTTTCTTTCCATTCATCCGGAGAGGTTTTATATCGTGGAAAACACCATGGACAGTCTGTCCTTTGTGACAGCCAGAGGATGGGAGGATCTGTCGGAAATTCTGAAAAGCTACGGTGCTTTGGGTGTCCCGGTTACGGAAGAACTGATACGTCAGTATGTTCAGCGGGAGGAGATTTCCAGAGAGTTTTCTGTCTTCTTTCAGCTGTATGAGAAATACGGGACGGATTACGGAACTGACCGGATTCTGGAAGGAGAAATGTCTGCAGAGGAGCTTGATAAAAAGATTTCCATGGCGGAAAAGGGGGATTTTGACGAACGATTTACGGTGGTTACGCTCACTCTGGCGGGCCTGAATCGGAGGTTTGTTTCCTATGCCAGAATGGAGGACAGAATTGTACTGCTCCATGAAGCATTGACATATCTGAAGACATTTCTGAGCAGCGGAGGAGAGGATGTCTCCCTGGATGCTTTTATAAAAAACAGGGAGGACAGTCTCGGGATAAAGCTTCAGGCAGAGCTGGTTCCGCCCGGGGAACGGGAGGATGAAGAGTGGGTGATCAGGAAGCTGCAGGATTACTGTCTGCAGGTCAAAAAGGAACATCTTGGAAGAGGAATGGAAGGATTTTCTCTTGTTCAGGAGCTTTTTAAGGAAGAACTTCAGAAACGGAAAAAAGAACTGGAACAGATTCAGTTTGCCTTAGAAAACGGGTTTGCTTTTATAGAAAAGGCCTTTGGGGAAGGGCAGGAAATGGTACTTTTTGTTTCCGGTCTGACCCGAAATGCCAACGTCATGAGATTTATCGGAAATCATGGCTGCAGGCCTTTTCTTCATTACAGCGAGAAGCTGCTGTACAGGAAGCAGGAGAGACTTTTAAAGGAAGAATACAGCAGGCTGATGGAGGAATTATAGTGTGTTGTATCTTGCTTTTCAGCATATACTTGCTTCAGCTCCCTTTTTATGTAGAAATAGAACGGATGGTTTTAGGTGGTTTATACCGGACTTACTGCCGGGAAGGTAAATGGGTATTGCTGCCCTCTGTTCTTGTGCGCAGTGTCAGCATCTATGTTAATATTTTTTGAGCTGCTATTCATTTGCTGTTCAGTTTGTCGCACTTAGCACTCAATTCTGTCTTTGCGGTTTTCCGTGAGGCAGCCCTATCCTGAAATTTATAAAATGTTTTCTATAAGCTATTTTTGCTCTGAGAACTGATCGACAATATGAATCGCTTCATCTTTTGTAATGCCGCAGATCCTTTGGAGGTTTTCTGCGGCCTTTTCTCTGGTAAGGGGCTGTTCCAGCAGGGTGGAAACGAGTGCAGCCAGGTAGGTCTGTGCCTTCTGCTCTGCATCCTGTGCTTTTTGCTCTGCATCCTGTGCTTTCTGCTCTGCGTTCAGCGTTCTGAGCTCTGCATCCTGTGCTTTCTGCTCCGCGTTCAGCATTTTGAGCTCTGCATCCTGCGCTTTTTGCTTTGCATCCTGCGCTTTTTGCTCTGCATTCTGTGCTTTCTGCTCTGCGTTCAGCGCTTTCTGCTCTGCATCCTGCGTTTTTTGCTCCGCATCCCTGGTTTTTCGCCATTCTTCCTGAATATCGAATTTCATATCCGCAAATAGAACTCCCATACCATTTTCCTCCAATTGCTTCATCATCTTCTGTGCTTTTTCCGTAGGAACGTTCATTTTTATGAGAAGAGACCACAAAACTTCCCTGTAAATTTCCTTGATATCTTCCGGCATATTCCTGTAAATTTTATCTATGAAGTCTTTTGACGTATTCAGAAACTCCGCATAGTCCATGGCTGTCTGGACTCTGTTGCACATCATCAAAAGAGACATTTCATCCCGATGCCTCTCCAGTTCTCCGTTTGAATATGCATGCAGATTTACCAGACGGTAAGTAAAATTCGGGACGTAGGCCGGAGCAAGATCCGAACACTCAATTCTGTCCGAAAGGCACATATCCGCAGTCCATTTTGCGCTGCCTTCATAATAGACGACCGGGATGATCAGGGGGTAGCGAAAGCTTTTTCGGCTGCTGCTCCCTTCCTGCACAGCATTCTGACGCTTTTTGTAATCGTACCAGATGACAGTCATATAGCGGAGCAGCTGCATGGCGACATCATAATCCACGCTGCTTTTGTGCTCGATCAGGGAGATCACATATACCTCCCGTTCTTTTCCTTCCATACGCACGGTTACTTTTTTTACTGTATCCGCTTCAAATTCTACGCCCAAAAAGGCCCGGTAGTGTTCGGTTACATCCTCAATATCCTCCGGTTTTAAATCAGAAAAGAACGAGAAACCGGCATATCCTTTCAGAAACTGGCAGGTAAGAACAGCATTGGAAAAAATAGTCCGGCTGTTGGCGTTCCTTGCATGCGAAGCCTCTGTATATTTATCTTTTGTGGAGTTATGTTCATTTTTTCTTGTGTAGGAGCTGACAGCGGTTGTATCCATAATGTGCTTCCTCCTGTATCAGAGATGCGCGCCAGATGGAAAACCGAGATAATGAAAGACAGAATATGACGGAACGCACGGAACATTCCTTCATTTTTCTATTATAAATTGCCTGCAAAGGAAATGCAACAAATACAGACAGGAAATAAATAAAAGACCCGTCAGATTTACAATTACAATTTTTGTTAAGGAACAAATTGACAAAGAAGCTGCTTGAAAGTAGAATCTTGATGTATAAAGGATAATCGATGATGAAGAAATTTTGAGGTTTCAATAAAGAAACAGGATATCAGGAGAGGAGAACACAGATGATACGATTCAATAATGATTACAGTCATGGGGCGCATCCGAAAGTTCTGGAGGCGCTGGCGCGGACAAATGAGGAGAGCTACGGCGGATACGGGCAGGATGTCTGGTGTGAAAAGGCCGCCGCAGTGATTAAAAAGCATTTGAACTGTCCCCAGGCGGATATTCATTTTCTGGTGGGCGGTACTCAGGCCAATTTTACGGTGATTGCGTCCGCGCTGCGGCCATATCAGAGCGTACTCAGCGCTGATACGGGACATATCAATGTACATGAAACCGGTGCTGTGGAAAACTGCGGACATAAGGTGCAGACACTGCCGGCAGTAAACGGAAAAATTTCCGCCGCACAGATCAGGGAGGAAGCGGAGCTGTATCGCACCAGCGATATTCCGGAACATATCACTCAGCCTAAGATGGTATATATTTCCCATCCTACGGAGTACGGTACGATTTATTCCAGAAAGGAACTGGAAGAGATCAGCGCGGTCTGCAGAGAATATGGACTGTATCTGTTTGTGGACGGAGCCAGAATGGGATACGGACTGGGAGCGTCCGGCGCGGATGTGACGCTGGAGGATTTTGCCCGGCTGACGGATGTATTTTATATCGGCGGTACGAAATGCGGAGCCCTCTTCGGGGAGGCAGTGGTGATTGTGAATCCTCTTCTGCAGACGGATTTCCGCAGTTACATGAAGCAGAACGGCGCTATGCTGGCTAAAGGATGGCTTCTGGGGCTGCAGTTCTGCGCGCTCTTTGAAAATGATTTATACTTCGAAATCACGAAGAAGGCTGTGGAATACGCCATGGAAATCAGGAGAGCTTTTGCGGAAAAAGGGATTCCCGCGTATATTGAGAGCGATACCAATCAGCAGTTTGTAATCCTGGAAAATAGACAGATGGAAACGCTGGCAAAGAACTATGTTTTTGAATTTGAGAAAAAGATCGACGACACTCACAGCTGTGTCCGCTTTTGTACCAGCTGGAGCACGAAACCGGAGGAAATCAGGGCGCTGACAGAGGATATTCGGAGACTGTAAGAAGTATCCAATAATGTTTGCTGTTTTTCATTGAGATGTGAGGATACAGGATTCGCTTGTCAAATAATCTGCTTCCAGATGTATGCTTTCTGCTGCAGCTTTTGTCAGTGATGTGCCCATCGCCGACGGTTTTGGCAGGTGAATTCTTTTATGTGATTTATGATGATAAAACTAGTCGATGATTCCAAGCTTCCGGTATTTTTTCAGCTGAAAAACCAAAACCTCTTTTTCTCTGGATGCTGGTTCCTCTTCCAGCCATTTTAGAGCCGCTTTTCCGTCAATATGGAAAGTTTTTCCAAAATATCCGTACATTTTCTTCCACCGGAAAGTTCCAGTTCACGCTTTGACTGGCAGTAAGGAGGGAGCAGCCATTATCAAATATGGGGGCGCACTGAAACTGTCCCCGGTCGCAGATCAGAGCCAGGTTGTTTAAATGACGGTCTTCGTTCAGCGTAATCATGTCCAGCATCAGGCATTTTCCCAGGTATTCCCGGACGTCCAGATCACAGCTGTCCTGGATGTAGCGGATAACATATTCAATTCGCTCTTCCATTTCATTCATCTGATTCAGAACACTGCTGATATCTCTCCCGAATTCGTTGTAATACAGGCGGTAAAATGTGATCAGCTCCTGATCTCTGCTGAGAAAATTTCTGCTTCTGCATCCGGAAAGACCGTTGACCGTTCCCTGTTCGTATAAAATATATTCTTTTTCCTCAAGGTCTGAAAAGGTAAGCAGACGGGAAATCAGGTATTCCGTAAGTCCCTCTCTTCCTCTGGAATCTTTTTTATACCAGAAGCCGTCTTTGTAGTATTTTATCTGTGTGCCTTCACTGGTGCCCTGCATTGTTACAATGTAATTGCGGCTGATTTCTTCCTGAAACATTTTCTATCTCCTTACCAGTACATCTTCGGCGCGCAGATTTTCCCCCGGAAAACGGAACCAGATAAAGTCGTTGTAGGTTACGCCATGGGTGCGTTTTACGATTTCACAGGGCTGATAATCTGTGAGTCCCATCGCACGCAGGAGGTCCTCTCTGTCCGGCCGGCCTTTGTCGAAGCAGCGCAGAGCGAGAATTTCATTCAGCTGATTCCGTGACATGATGTCCGCGGCAAACAGCTGTCTGAGAGGATGGATGCAGAATCTTTGCACATAGACCTTCGGTCCTTTTACTTCCACAAGAGCGGTACGCTCGTTTTTCCAGAAAACTTCAAAAGAATAGTCCTGGAGAAGATTGTCTTTTTTTAAGATTGACTCAGTCATTCGGTGCCTCCGGATTTTTGATTCTTAGTATGAACAGAGAAATACAGATTCTTTAATACTGTTTATCCGGAATCCATAATAGCAAATATTTTTATGACCGTCAATGTGCGTATCAGCGGAGAAATTGAGAGCATGGATGAGGGCTGTAAAGAGACAAAAGAAAACCGTCCTGCGGACTGCAGGACGGTTTTAAGCGGAACGATATTATTCAAAATCCTCAGCTGTTACGCTGGTTACTGTGCCGGTCTCAAGGTACTCGTCAACGGTATCAGCGTTTACGAACATTGTGCCGGCCTTCTGTACATGGCCTTCTTCTACGCTGCCGTCCATGATGCCCTCGCACATCTGACGAAGCTCATTGGCGGTATCGTCAACGCTTCCGGTCAGAACCATGCCGCGCAGAGGCGATGCGCCGTCCACAGAGGACTTGATCAGGTCAGCCATGGTGGAGTCGCCGTTGATTGCGAATACGCCCATGTTGGAGTAATCGGTTACCGGAGAGCTCATTGCGGTGAAGTAGTTGTTGATGCCAAGGCCCAGGCCGCTGTGTGCGGTAAGGAATACCTGTGTGTCCGGGTTAGCGGGGAAGAAGTTCTCAACTGCCGCCAGACCGGTGTCCATGTTTTCGTCTTCGCATTCGATTTCCTGCTGGAATTTTGCTTTCTGAGAGAACTCCTCGATCTTGATCAGCTCATCTGCCTGAACAACGCCTGTCTCGGCAGTACGGCAGCTCAGAACGGCTACGGGAACAGAGTGGTCTTCAGCGTCTGCGAAGGTCTCATCGATCCATTTTGCTGCCATCTTGCAGAGGTTGTCCGCAAGGTCAGCGTCGTCGGATACCATCAGTACGTCGTACTGGCTGGTCTCGGCCACGAATGCGATTACCTTGATTCCTGCGTCCATCGCCTGCTGGATCACGCCGTCCATTGCTTCGGGAGCAACAGACCAGATTACCAGAACGTCAACGCCCATGGCGATATAGTTCTCACATTTTTCCATCTGCACGTTGGGGTCAAACTGTCCGTCCTCATAGGTGGCGTCCCAGCCTGCTTCCGTCATGACTTCCACGTATCTGTCAGCCAGCTGCTGGAAGAAGTCTCCGCCGAGGCCGAAGGTCACGAAACCCACGCTCTTTTTCTCTTCCGCGCTTACGCTCAGGGTCATTGCGGACGCCATCGTGAGCATCATGATCGTCGCCAGTAAGATTGATAACGCTTTTTTCATAGTAAAAAATCCTCCTTTTTCTTTTTTGACTCATCCTTCCGTGATGAATCAGAGTTTTATTATAAATACATGCCTGTATTTATTTCAGAATTTTATATTTCAGGTTTCTGATAATTCGAGTTTCTGATATTCCCGGTTTCTTATATTCCCTGTGCGTTTCTGTTGGTCAGATACAGGGACACCAGCATGATCACGCCTTTGGCAATATACTGCGGGTAGGTACCGAGATTGATCAGCTGCATGCCGTTTGCCAGCACGCCCAGTACAAACACGGCAACGATCACCTTCCACAGAGTACCCTCGCCGCCCTTTAACGCTACGCCGGAAAGCACGCATGCCGTGATGCCGGTGAACTCGATTCCCACACCGGTGCCGGAATCGGCGGAGCCTGCCCGGGACGCCAGAAGAATTGCGGAGATGCCCACCAGGACGCCGGCAACTGTGAAGGACAGCACCTTGATTTTGCCTACGTTCAGTCCTGCCAGACGCGCTGCCTCCGGATTATCTCCGGCCGCGTAAACCTTCCGTCCTGCGGAGGTTTTGCCCATTACGAAACCGACGATTACCAGGAGCACGATCATGATGATTACATTCAGAGGCAGCCAGCCGAACATTCTCCACTGGCCGATGTACATAAATGCTCTCGGCAGATTGTGGTAGGTCTTGGATTCGCTGATCAGGTAGGAAATTCCCTGGAAGATCGCCATAGTGCCCAATGTAACGATCATTGTGTTGCTCTTCAGCTTCAGAGCCATATAACCGTTGAATGTGCCCAGAAGGGAGCACAGCGCGATGCCGCAGATCACGGCGATTACCACAGGCACATTATATACGGACATCATTTTTGTCACCAGCACCGCCGCGACGGACATCTGATAACCGATGGACAGGTCGCAGCCGCCGCTGATCATGATGATCATTACTGCGGCGGAGCATACCGCCACATGTACGTTCTGCACCAGAATATTGGTAATATTGATGGACGTCAGAAAGCTTTTCGACATGAAGGAAAAAAATATCACCATGGCGATCAGCAGTATCGGAAGGGACAGATCCGCAAAAATCTCTCCAAAGCTTTTTTTGTTTGCCTTTTCCATTTTATCCTCCTACTGAATTCGGCGGTTTTCTCATCTCTGTCCGGGTATGCGGCCCGAAGGATGTCCGCCTTTTTTATTATAATCCGGAAGCCAGCGCAAGCACTTTTTCCTGCGTAAACTCATCTTTTGACAGTTCTCCCGCCTGGGCGCCTTCATGCAGCACGATGATGCGCTCCGACATTCCCAGAAGCTCTTCCATATCCGAGGAAACCATCAGAATGGATTTCCCCTGCTCCGCCAGTTCGTTCATCAGCAGATAAATTTCGTGACGGGCGCCGATGTCGATTCCCCGCGTGGGCTCGTCGAAGATGAGAATATCGGGAAGGGATGCAAGGGCCTTCGATATGACTACCTTCTGCTGATTGCCGCCGGAAAGTCCGCTGGTAAGCTGGGTGAGGAACGGGGTTTTGATCTTCAGGCGTTTTCTGTAATCCTCCGCCAGCTCCATCTCCGCCTTCCGGTCCACCATGCCGTTCTTTGTCAGATGATCGATGGTGGAAATGGAAATATTCCAGTAGATGGGTTTGTCAATAAAGCAGCCCTGAAATTTGCGGTCCTCGGGAATGAGAGCTACGCCTGCTGCCATACCGTCCTTGGGGGAGCTCAGCTTTTTCTCCTGACCCTTGAAGAGGATCTGCCCGCTTTCTCTGGGAGCGGCGCCGAAAATCAGGTGCATCAGCTCTGTTCTTCCGGCTCCTACCAACCCTGCAAAACCAAGAATTTCGCCCTTGTGCAGCTCAAAATTAATGTCCCGCACGCCGTTTCCGGTAAGATTCTTTACGGAGAGAACCACCTCGGCCGCCGCCGGTTTTTTGTCCGGATAGGTGCTGGACAGCTCTCTTCCCACCATGAAATTGATCAGCTCCTGTTTGCTTGTATCCTGGATATCTTTTGTAGTTACATATTGTCCGTCCCGAAGAATGGAGACGCGGTCGCAGATGCGGAACAGCTCGTCCAGACGGTGGGAAATATAGATCACGGTGACGCCGCTGGCCTTCAGCTTATGAACCACCTCAAAGAGTTTTTCCTGCTCGCTCACGGTGATGGCGGCTGTCGGCTCGTCCATGATAATGACCTTCGCTTTTTTCACCATGGCTTTTGCAAGCTCCACGATCTGACGGTTTGCGATGGAAAGATTGCGGATCAGATCTGCCGGGGAAATGTGGCAGTCAAACTCGGCGAGCACCCCGGCCGCCTTCCGCTGACGCTCTTTGTCATTCAGCACCAGGCCGCTTTCTTCCTTCACTCCCATGTAGATATTGTCCGCAACGCTCATGGCCTCGAACTGAATCAGTTCCTGGTACACCACCGCGATGCCCATGTCAATCGCCTGGGCCGGCTGCAGGTACGAATAGGTTTTTCCCTCATACTCGATCGTCCCCGAGGTGGGTCGGATCGCGCCCGAGATCGTCTTGATAAAGGTGGATTTGCCGGCGCCGTTTTCTCCCACGAGCGCATGCACCTCTCCCTTTTCAAAGGAAATCGACACATTGTCCAGGGCTTTGACTCCGGGATATTCCTTCGAAATGTTTTTTAATGACAGAATTTCCGTAAGAACACCTCCCATACTGGTACGGATCGTCCCTTCTCCCGGACATCCGAATGAATTTTGCGCAACTGTTTATATATAAAGATAACAAATAAATGCCTGAAAAAGCTTCCAGTTTCTTATCGTAAATCGGGTATTCTTTTGTTCAAAAAAACGGGGAATAAAATCGGATGACAAGATTTGACTGTGAGAATTTATCCTGCCTCGGATATGCGGTTCGGCAGTGCGCGGATCCGGGAGAACGGGGAGGTCTGAAATGGAAAATTTTTCCGAAAAATCCGGTGTAAGCAAAAAAGGGGCTGAAAATCGGTCTTAACCGCCAGCCCCTTTTTCCCATCATGAGATTGCTTTTTTGTATCTGTTCCGGCTTCTCGCTGCCAGACGAAAGGCTTTTTCCATCGCCGGAGTCAGTTCCGGAGAATCTTCATCGCAGACGATGGGTTTTTCTTTTGCCGCTTCTATTTCCGCAATCTGTTCCGCTGTGAGTTTCTGTCCCTTTTTATATTCCACTGTAACAGTCATAATAAATTCTCCTTTCTGCCGTTGTTGCCAGTCTGGCTGAGATGATTCTTAATTTATCTCTGCGTTCCGTATAAACAACAAAGAGAATGTCATGAACCATGCCGATCGTATTATATCTGTCTTCAGTTAAACTGTGTTCAACATCATAAATTTCGATACGATTTTCGTCATCAAATACGTGAATAGCAGTATTAAAGTCTATTCCGTGCTTTATTTTATTGATATGGTTCTTTTCTTCATCCCATTCAAATTTTAGGATTTCTATGTCCCATCACCTGCTTTGCTTTATATTTTCAGGTAACTATACTATAGAATACCCCAATTAGCAAGACTGGCGGAGAATCTTTAAAAATATATACAACAGATGGAACA